>NZ_JAMXYB010000006.1:0-126001 GCF_024129495.1 Acinetobacter sp. S4400-12
AGAATTAGGTCGTCCTCATACCCAAGTTGTCACTTGAATTCTGTTCAAATGAGCAGAGTGTTGTCTTTTAAATCTTTGTGCAACAAAGCCAATCAGAGTTATGAAGTTGAGACTTAATTAATGAACCTGATATGGGTCAGGAGTCAAAATAAATGCAAACAGTAAAGTTCTGATTTTAAGACCTGCCAAGTGTTGATCTTTAAAAGGACCTGAAGACAGTTTAGTCATCTACAGCAGACCAATATCATTTCAGACCATACAGCAAAATAAAATATTAGGCAGTTGACGAAATGGAACATGCCAGCTATTCACGCTGAAAGTGAGAAATACTGCCGGCCATTTGGTAGAGCTATCATTTTGTACACAGCAGCTTTGCTCTATAAGCCAATGATCAGAGTTTTTGAAACCTTGGCTTTAGCAGAATCTGGAGGAGGTATTAAATTCTTTCAGACCAGAATAAAGTCTCTGTCGAGCCGATTATTTTTATTTAAAGTACACGCCAAATCTTGTTTTCATCTTTTAAAGCAACAGTAAAATTAAAATCATCGTCCTTACTCACCAGCAGGCTGGTAGGAGTCTGCATCAGGACTTTCAGAACTGTACCTGTTTCAAATACCAAAGGAGGACAGTTTTCTTTTTCCAGTTTTACAGGCTTCAGCAGTTCGATGACTGATTTTTCCATTTTTTATCTCCCCGCGGTCAATGAATTTTTATAGGCCTAATCATAACATGTTTTGTGAAAATTCAACTGTTTCTATAAAAAATGAGAACTTTATCAATTATTTCATGATTAATTTCAGTAGATTAAAAAAACATATGCTACATAGAAAAGATAAAAATAGTATCTTGGTAATTTTCCATTCGATAAAAATTCTTTATTTTAACCCTTAAAATTATGAGAGCCAAAGATGCCCCAAAACTAAAGATAAAATTGAATGACTGAAGTGAAGAAGAGGGGAGGCGGCTATAGTATGATGGCTTATTCATGGAGAGTGACTGGGTTTTCTGTCTCGTCTAGCTCAGCATATATTTTGTCGCCCAGCTCGACCAAGTGCCAACACCCCCCTGTATTTAGAATAAATTTAATCTAAAAGAATAAATTATATTTAAGGCATCAATGTTTTATATTCATCTGTTGTTTTTTGCATTAAATTGAAAAATAATGCTGTCGCAGGTTCTCAGGCTAAAAATAAGAATACACTGTGCTTCATTTCTGAACCAGAGATAAAAGGAGAGTTATACCTCTATGTTCAAGTCATTTTTTCCGCAACCGGTCTGGTTTTTCAGCAGTCTGGTCTTGTGGTTTCTAATCAATCTCGGCCTTTGGCATAGCGGTGGTTCAGGCTGGGGTGTTTATCTCGGCTTGGCACAAGGGTATCAGGATGCAACTCTTCCTATTGGAATTAACCGCTTCTGGACCCCGAAATTTATCTGGTTTTATCTATGGTTCTTTGTCGCTACCACTTTGTTTGCTTTGTTTTGGCGGTTTAAAGCCCATCACCCATGGCAGCGCTGGTCCGTCTGGGGATCAGCTTTTATCCTGTTTAATATCTGGTTTGGCGTACAGGTCAATGTGGTGCTGAACGAATGGTACAATCCGTTTTATAACCAGATTCAGAATATGCTCAGTCAAGGTGGAGGGGATGTAAAGTTTCTTTACCAGGAGGCATTGACCTTTATTTATATTGCCATGATTTATGTCACGCTGGCAGTCTTTAACCTGTTTTTTGTCAGCCATTATGTATTCCGCTGGCGTACTGCAATGAATGATTATTACACTGCACACTGGGAAAAACTGCGTCATATTGAAGGGGCATCACAGCGTATTCAGGAAGATACCATGCGTTTTGCCAAGACCACCGAGCAGCTTAGTGTTTCCCTGATTGAATCCCTTATGTTATTAATGGCTTTTTTGCCTGTTTTGTACCAACTGTCCTCGCATGTAAAAGTTTTGCCTTTTGTCGGGGAGATTCAACATAGTTTGGTGTGGGCATCAATTGGTTGGGCGGCACTGGGAACGGTGATCTTGATAATCGTTGGCATGAAGCTGCCAGGACTGGAATTTAATAACCAGAAAGTAGAAGCTGCCTATCGAAAAGAGCTGGTTTACGGCGAAGATTATGAAGATCGTGCCCATCCTTTGACCTTGCAGGAACTTTTTAGCCGGGTACGCTGGAACTATTTCCGTTTATATTTCCATTATGCCTATTTCAATATGGTGCGGATCTGGTATTTGCAGCTCGATAATATTTACGGACTATTTATTCTGTTCCCAAGTATTGCTGCGGGCACGATTACGCTGGGCTTAATGATGCAAATCATGAACGTTTTTGGCAAAGTTCGCGAGTCTTTTCAATACCTGATTATGTCTTGGCCGACGATTATTGAACTCTTGTCGATCTATAAACGTTTGAAAGCGTTTGAATCCCATATTAAATAAATGAGATTTAAAATATTTAATTTTAAGGCCAAACCTTCAAAGTTTGGCCTTTTTTTGTTTTTCAGGGAAAGCGAGAAAATGAGCCAACAAATTCACTGCTCTATGTGCCGCTCAATGGTCGCAACCTCTCAGTGTCAGGATATTTAACCGTTTTTTCTTATCTAGTGTCTGAGAGATCAGTATGACTGCTGTTTTAATTTACATACTGGGTGTATATAAAAATATATTTTACATATTTGAAATGATTCAATTTTCTAATCTCATCTAGAGGATATAGAAGAAGTGAATCAATGTTTAGGGAGGCAATAAAGTAATAAAAAGATCTTGAGTATATTTAGAATGGATAACCGAACAACTCGTTTCTTCGGCTTTTAGGTGAGCAGGTTGTGGTTAAAATTTAAATATAGTGATTTGTCCAATTGATGAACCATTAAAATGTTAACAAAATCCATTTTTATAAAACAAAGGTTGTCATATTTAACACCTTTGGTGATGATCTGTGCGAATGTTTACTTTAATTCCGATATTTATCAATATCTTGTGATTGTCGTTTTTTTGTATTTGCTATATGTTATAGCTTAATCCGGGTTGAGATGTTTGCTGTGCAATTAAAATTCATCATTCTAACAATAAGTACAATAATTTTAGCGGGCTGTAATAGTATGATGCCCTCAAAACCCAAGGCTTTGCACCCTTTTGTTAGCCCTCAAGAAGTGATTGTCAAAAGAAATTTAAACTTAGAAAATGGTCAGGCAAAAGAGTATGTCTATGTATGGGACGCAGCCCGACAGCACCTGGAACCGCAATCTTTATATCCCCGTACCGTCCTCAGCCAGTATTGTCATGAACAGGGCGGGAAGTTTTCCCTGTTACATCGAAGCCGCCTAAGTCTGGTCAAAGAGAATGCCCAAAGAAGCAGTCTAAATAAAAATCGTTATGTCACCCAAGGGATTGGTGCCTATCAGTGCCATTTGTCGAGCCAGGCACAAAAAAACTGGATTGTATCGATTGAACCTGTTTCCGAGCGCCAGCAGGATAAGAAGGGCACGCGGGCAGTACGTTTATTGACACAGATGTTCACGTTGAATGAAGCGCATAATTTTTATCAGGCTCATAAGACCGCCTCTAAAGTCAGGAAACCGGGCAATGATAAAGCAGAAGCTAAAACTACTGTGAAAGAGGTCGAGAAAGCTGATCTTGATAAAAAAGAAACAGATAAACAAGCAAGTAAAGTATCTCCAGAACAGCCTGCAGTTGTAACGCGCCGTAAAGTGGAAACGCCACAACAGCAGCAGATGAAGCTCTATGTGGTAGCCCGTCGTGATATTAATAGCGGTAAAAATCTGAACAATGCCTGTAATAATGCGCAGCGTGCTTATAATTATGGCAAGTTACAAGGAACAGAAGGCACCCGGGTATATACCGAGTCGGGAATGCTGGTGGCGCGCTGCCTGAATGGTATTCCTGCTTATGCGAATCGCTTCCCGAACTCTAAAGCTCAGGCCAAGCGAGTGTTGCAAAACTTAGCGACTCACTATAATCATAGTGGTGCGAAGAATATGCTGAAGCAAATCAATTAGATGTTTTTCTTGATCAATGAGGTTTAAGCAGTTGCAATTATGATAGGAAAGATTCTAAACCCGCTTAGAGTCCAGCAAGTTTAGAATCTTTAGCATAAAGCATTAAAGGCGAATGGTGGCGCCTAAAGCTTTGATAAATTGTGCCATCCACGCCGGGTGAGCAGGCCATGCAGGCGCAGTAACCAGATGACCGTCGGTAACCGCTTCAGTAACAGCAATGTCGGCATATTGACCGCCAGCCAATTTGACTTCAGCAGCGCAAGCAGGATAAGCAGAACAGACACGGCCTTTTAATACATCTGCAGCGGCTAAAAGCTGCGCGCCATGACACACCGCAGCAATCGGTTTTTGTGCTGCATCAAATTGACGCACAATCTCGACCACACGATCATTCATACGCAAGTATTCAGGCGCACGTCCACCAGGAATGACCAGTCCCACATACTCCTGTGAATTTACCGTATTAAAATCATAGTTAATGGCAAAGTTATGACCGCGTTTTTCGCTATAAGTTTGCTCGCCTTCAAAGTCATGAATGGCTGTTGCAATGCTATCTCCCGCTTTTTTGTAAGGACACACTGCATGCACGGTATAGCCTAGGCCGCTCAGAAACTGAAATGGCACCATAGTTTCATAATCTTCGGCATAGTCGCCAACCAGCATCAGAATTTGCTTAGACATGTTTTTCCCCTCGAAAAGTATACTTTTACTGTTTTAGCGAACCTTAGCATAAGTAGGTGACAGTGATAAGAAAATGGAAACCTTCTTTGGTCGAATAAAAATAGTTTTTAAAATCATGGAATTTTGAGCTAAGTAAAAGAATAATATTTATTTTTACAGATAGGTAACAGGTGAGCAGAGGCGGTCTGTGATACAAAGAATTCATTGTTAATAGGAGTTTGCCTGATGTCTCGTAGTGTATTCATTGCTGTTCGCCACACATTTTCCCGTATGGGCTGTGCTGCTGTAATGGCGCTTGCTTTATGCGGTGCAACTCAACTTGCATCGGCCGGGCCAACGGTGGATCAGTTGAGTGATTGTCTGGTGAAATCGACCACAACAACGGATAAGACGATGGTGTTGCAATGGACCTTTGTGGCCTTGGGTAATCATCCTGACTTAAAGGCCTTTAGCAATGTAACTGCAACTCAAAAGGAAACACTGGATAGAAATCTGGCGACGGTGTTGCAGCGCATTTTAGTTGAACAATGTTCGGCACAGACCAAAGCAGTGATTCAGGCAGAAGGCTTGCCAGCTGTTGGTAATAGTTTTCAGGAGCTGGGCAGTATTACGGGGGAAGAAATTCTAAAAACTCCAGCAGTGAAAGAGCAGCTCAAGGGCGTGGTGCGATATATTGATTTAAATAAATTAGTGGTGACGTTTTTGACACCGGATGTGTGGAATAAGTTAGGGGTGATTCGAGAGGAATAAGTGGTTTTTGAGTTTATTTGAAGATAGCGATGATGATTTTAATCAGCCAGTAAATGGGGGAGAAGATCACTTCAGCTCCATAGGAAAATCTATCCGCGTTGTTTTCTACGGGGTTCAGGTTTTATTTCAGAGAGCCATTTACAGTTTTTAGGAACAATGAGCAAAAAGACAATAACAACTGCGAATATGTCAATTACTACTTGAATGATGATAAGTAAGAGTTCGGTTGTCATTTTTGTTTTTCTTAAGTGTTTTTGATTTTATAGCATAAATAGTAATCCTCGCTAATGTGTTTCTTTTTTAAAAATACCTCTCTCCCTAACCCTCACTTGCGCTTTGTTTTAAAAGCAGTGCTTTAAAACTCGCTCAGGAGAGGGAACGTCCATTACAAAATATATGGCGGTATTCAATTCGTAATGAAAGCTCCTTCTCCCACTGGGATGAGAAGCACTGCTTCGCAAGGAGGATGAGGGTTCTAGCCACACATGAAAAAGGACTTTAACAGTTGAATGCATCCCGAGTCTTCGAGTCTTCGAGTTTGGTGATTGAGGATACTTTTTTGATGGCTATAATTTTGAAATATTAAGTTACAATACAGACTATTGAAATACAAAAAATAATCATAATTTAGTATAAATACAACAAAATTATAGGACTTTATAACAATGTCACACCGTTTATTCATTAGCCATTCTTGGAAATATAGTGAAAAGTACTGTCGAGCTGTCAAATTTCTGAATGATGATCCCGATTTTGAGTGGACTAACAGTTCTGTACCTGAGGATAAGGCATTTATCGGTATGACTAATGCCCAATTAAAGGAGCAGATTACAAAACAAATAGCGTATGCCCAATGTGTCGTAATTCTAGCAGGCATGTATACTAATCATAGTGATTGGATTGGTTACGAAATTGATGAGGCACTTCGCATGAAGAAGCCAATAGTTGCAATTATTCCTTGGGGAGCAGAAAGAACTCCTTTAAGAGTAACCCTAGCTGCTAATGAAGTAGTTGGTTGGAATAGCAAAAGTATTACTTCAGCGATTAGAAAGTTAGTTGCTCAAGGGAAATTCGTATGAAATTGGATTTCCCAGGACTTTACAAATGTGCAAGTGATGTTTCTCAAAAAGCTCAAGATAAATACCTAAATTTGATTAGAGTTGAATACTTTTTTCTTTTCATTACAGCAATAACTGCTTTGATGAAATTTGAGGTTATATATTTCATTTGGACATTTGTGCTTGTCTGCGCATTACTATTTAGTCAGCTTTACCGACACTTTATAAAACCTGAACAAACTTGGTATCGAGCAAGAGCTTTAGCTGAATCTGTAAAGACAATTACTTGGCGTTATGTAATGGGTAGCTCACCATTTAATGATAAGTCTATAAAAAATGACGAAAAAATTTCTACGCAAGAGTTTCTAAATAGATTAGAGGAAATAAAAGAAGTTAATGATTTTGCTTCGATTGCACCTATTGCAGAAACAGACTTAGTTCACAGCAGTGCAATTACTGATTCCATGAAAGCTATCAGATTGTATAATTTGGAGGAGAAAAAAGAATTTTATTTAAAGTATAGGATTCAAGACCAAAAATTGTGGTATGCAAAGAAAGCAAGTTTTAATAAAAAAGCTAATAGAAATTGGATGATTACTATAGTTGGGTTAATAGTTTTATATTTGATTTCAATGATATTAATTGCTTCTAAATATATATTGAGTACTGATTGGTATAGTAATGTTGAACCAATTTTAGTATTAATTACTGCTTTAATAGGTTGGGTTCAAATTAAAAAGCATGGAGAGTTAGCTAGTTCATATATTTTAACAGCGCATGAAATTCAGAAACTAGCTGAAGAATTCTCATTATTAGGTTATGACCCAGATGAATTCGAACGCTTTGTAGATTCTGCTGAGCAAGCCTTTTCTAGAGAACATACCCAATGGGTTGCTCGGAAAAAGTTTTAATAAAAAACCCGCTCTAAAGCGGGTTTTTTATTAAAGAAAGATCAGATCAACCAATCAATTTCTTCATCAACTCATTCACTTGAGCAGGGTTAGCCTTACCACGTGACGCTTTCATCACTTGACCAACCAGGCCATTGAACGCTTTCTCTTTACCAGATTTATACTCATCAACCATCTTCTCGTTGGCAGCAAGCACTTCTTTAATAATTGCTTCAATCGCGCCTGTATCAGTTTCCTGTTTCAAGCCTTTCTCAGCAATAATCTCGTCCGCAGTTTTGCCTTCGTCCCACATAAAACCGAACACTTGTTTCGCGATCTTACCGCTAATGGTGTTGTCTACAATACGCGCGATCATACCGCCAAGTTTTTCCGCAGATACAGGAGAATCGGCTAAATCTAAGCCTGCTTTGTTGAGTGCCCCTGAGAATTCGCCCATGACCCAGTTTGCCGCAATCTTACCTTGTGCAGCGTCACCAGCAGCTTTAACCACGTCTTCGTAGAACTCTGACATTTCACGCGTTAGTGTAAGCACATGAGCATCGTACTCAGTCACACCAAAGTCCGCCACGAAACGCGCACGACGTGCCGCAGGAAGCTCTGGCAACGCAGCACGTGCCGCTTCAATTTGCTCGTCTGCAATGATCACAGGCAACAAGTCTGGGTCAGGGAAGTAGCGGTAATCGTTCGCTTCTTCTTTCGAGCGCATAGAACGGGTTTCCATCTTCACCGGGTCAAACAGACGCGTTTCCTGATCAATGGTGCCGTCCCATTCCAGAATTTCCATCTGACGCTCAATTTCAACATTAATCGCTTGCTCAATGAAACGGAATGAATTCAGGTTTTTCAATTCACAACGTGTACCGAACGGTTGACCCGGACGGCGTAACGACACATTACAGTCGGCACGGAACGAGCCTTCCGCCATATTACCGTCAGAAATACCTAACCAGCGTACCAGTGTATGAATGGCTTTAATATAAGCCACTGCTTCTTCGACCGAACGCATATCCGGTTCAGATACGATTTCAAGCAGCGGTGTACCTGCACGGTTTAAATCGATACCAGACATGCCTTCAAACTGGTCATGAATCGATTTACCTGCATCTTCCTCTAAATGCGCACGTGTTACGCCAATGCGTTTAACTGTGCCATCGTCCAGCTGGATATCGATATGACCGAGGCCCACAATCGGGTTGTCCATCTGGCTGATCTGGTAGCCTTTAGGCGAATCTGGGTAAAAGTAGTTTTTACGTGCAAATACAGAAGCCTGGTCGATATAAGCATCAATTCCCAAACCAAAGCGAATGGCAAGATCAACCACTTCCTTGTTCAATACCGGTAGTACGCCCGGCATAGCAAGGTCCACCAAACTGGCTTGAGTATTTGGATCTTGACCGAATTCAGTGGAAGAACCCGAGAAGATTTTAGATTTGGTCGCCAGTTGGGTATGGATTTCGATCCCAATGACAACTTCCCAACCATCAATTAAATTTGACTTTGGTTTTTTTTGAGCTTGAGCCATTATGCGTTCTCCTCAGCAATTGCCGCGCGTTTGGTATGCCAGTCTGTGGCTTGCTGGTACTGATGGACCACAGACAACAATTGAGATTCTGACCAGTAGTTACCAATTAGTTGTAAGCCAACTGGCAAGTGGTCTTGGTCAAAACCAACAGGCGCGTTAATCGCAGGAAGACCTGCCAGGTTCACTGCGAGGGTATAGATATCACCCAAATACATTTCCGTTGGGCTTAGATTAGCACCAATCTTATAAGCTGTAGTTGGTGCAGATGGTGCAGCAATCACATCTACATTTTCAAAGGCTTTTAAGAAGTCTTGCTGGATCAGGCGACGGACTTTTTGCGCTTTTACATAGTACGCATCGTAATAGCCTGCCGACAGAGCATAGGTCCCGATCAGAATACGGCGTTGTACTTCAGCACCAAAACCTTCAGAGCGTGAGCGTTTGTACAAGTCCATCAAGTCCACAGGATTCTCTGCACGGTAGCCATAACGCACGCCGTCATAGCGGGACAGGTTAGACGATGCTTCTGCAGGTGCGATCAGGTAGTAGGTCGGTACATAGCTTTCAGTCATGTTGAGATCAATCTTAACCAGAATGGCGCCCATGTCTTCCAGTTTTTTCAGGGATTCTTCAACACGTGCTTTCACATCGGCAGCCAAACCTTCAACATTGAAGTACTGCTTTGGAATACCAATGCGTAAACCTTTGACTGATGTGCCATTGAGGTTTGCCACATAATCATCTACTTCTTTATTGATTGAAGTAGAGTCTTTAGCATCATGACCGGCCATCACGTTCATCAGATAAGCACAGTCTTCAGCCGAACGTGCTATTGGGCCGCCTTGATCCAGTGATGATGCGTACGCGATCATACCGAAACGCGATACCCGGCCATAAGTCGGTTTCAGACCGGTCAGACCACAGAAAGAGGCGGGCTGACGGATTGAACCACCTGTATCAGTACCGGTTGCGATGGGTGCCAGATCAGCCGCTACAACCGCAGCAGAACCACCTGAAGAACCACCTGGAACATGATCTAAAGCCCAAGGGTTTTTGGTCGCGCCAAAGTAAGATGACTCGGAAGTTGAACCCATGGCAAACTCGTCCATGTTCACTTTACCAAGCGTCACCAGGCCCGCAGCTTTAGCTTTCGCTACAACGGTTGCGTCGTAAGGAGAGATAAAATTGTCCAGCATTTTAGAACCGGCAGTGGTTTTAATGCCTTGGGTACAGAAAATATCTTTGTGTGCAATCGGAATCCCAGTCAGTGCGGTTGCATTTCCGGCTTTAATGGCCGCATCTGCGGCATCGGCTTGCACCAGGGCTTGTTCAGCAGTGACAGTCACATAAGACTTCACCTGAGCATCAATCTTTTCAATGCGCTTTAAATAATGTGCAGTTAATTCGCGGGATGAAAACTGGGCATTGGCCAGGCCTTCACTAAGTTCACGAATGGATAAGCGATGTAAATCTGTCATGAGAAATAATTCTTTACGTTTAATTTAATAAAAAGAATGAACTGGGTAGTAATTACTCAATCACACGCGGGACGAGATATAAGCCGTCCTGTACTGCAGGGGCAATGGCCTGGTACTGCTCGCGATGATTGCTTTCCGACACGACATCTTCACGTAATGGCTGCGGGTGGTCGAAAGGGCTTTTTAGCGGCTCAACACCGTCTGTATCGATGCCTTTCAGGGTTTCCATCATGCCTAAAATTTTATTTAAACTTTGAGCATATTCAGCAGATTGCGTATCATTGAGAGATAACCTTGCGAGGTGGGCAATAGCTGAAACTGTTTCTGCATTTAAATCTGCAGAAGACTGTGCATCCGATGTAGACATAATATTACCTAATCAGTATTAAAAAATTCAAATTATCATGCGTTATGATAAGCGATTGACTTGTCCAAATCATCACATTTAGTTAAAGTGGCCACCTTGCGTCCATATAAAGTTTAACTGAGAACGTCCCCGTGATTCTAAAACGACTAATAGGCTTGTTTTCGCCAGATCTCGCTATTGATTTAGGTACTGCAAATACACTTATTTATGCGCCAGGACGAGGCATTATATTAAATGAACCGACGGTTGTAGCCATCCGTCATAGCGGTTCACATAAAATTGTTGCTGCTGTAGGTCTTGACGCGAAACAAATGCTCGGTCGTACGCCTGCAAATATCTCTGCAATTCGTCCGATGAAAGATGGTGTAATTGCAGATTTTGAAGTGACCGAAACCATGTTAAATCAGTTCATTGGTAAGGTACACGAAAAACGTTTATTTCCGCCAGCACCGCGTGTCGTGGTCTGTGTGCCATGTAAATCGACTCTGGTTGAGCGCCGGGCGATCCGCGAAGCTGTATATAATGCCGGTGCGCGTGAAGTCCGTCTGATTGAAGAACCGATGGCAGCAGCAATTGGTGCAGGCATGCCGGTAGAGCAGGCCTGTGGCTCCATGGTGGTTGATGTTGGGGGTGGTACGACTGAAATCGCAATCATCTCGCTACAAGGCTGTGTCTATGCAGATTCGCTGCGTATCGGCGGTGATGTATTCGATGAGCAGATCATCAACTATGTGCGTAAGGCACATGGCTGCGTGATTGGTGAAACCACAGCTGAAGTGATCAAGAAAGAAGTGGGTATGGCATTGCCAGATGAAGGTGAAAAGCCACTGGAAATTGAAGTCCGCGGCCGTAACCTCGCAGAAGGTGTGCCACGTGCGATTGTGGTGAATTCGGATGAAGTCACTCAGGCCATTTCTGATCCCCTACAAAATATTGTCTCAGCAGTCAAATCTGCGCTTGAACAAACTCCGCCAGAACTGTCTTCGGACATTGCTGAACGCGGTATTGTGTTAACAGGCGGTGGCGCATTGCTCCGTAACCTTGACAAGCTGTTAGCCAAGGAAACCGGCCTGCCTGTAGTGGTTGCTGAAGATCCACTGTCATGCGTGACCCGTGGTGGTGGCAAGGTACTCGAGTTCTTCGATAATCCAAATCACGACATGTTATTTGTAGGCTAAGACAAGGATTCGGCGGGTGCAAGCACATCTGTTTTCTCGACAACCGCCATCTTTTCGCTCTTTTATCATTGCATTGGTCACCTGTCTGGTAGTGCTGTTCTTTGACTGGCGCATGCCACATGTGGTCCAACCTGCACGGGATGTCTTGTACGCGGCTTATAATCCGATTTATGCCGTGGCCAGCTATCCGGTACTATCGCGAGAATGGCTGAATCAACAAACCAAATCTGAAGCACAACTGCGTCGTGAAAATACCGCGATGCAGGCTGAGCTGTTGCAGGCCCAAGTCCGACTGCAAAAAATTGCCGAGCTTTCTGCCGAAAATACCCGTTTACGTGGTCTGCTGGATACACCGCTGATTATTGATGGACGCATGGAAATTGCCGAGGTGATTGGCACAGATGCCGACCCCCTGCGGCATATTATCGTGATCAACCGTGGTTCCAGAAATGACCTGAAAGTAGGGCAGACCGTATTGGATGATAAAGGCATCATGGGGCAGATTATCAGTGTCTATCCACATAGTAGCCGGGTAATGTTGCTGTCTGATAAAGAGCATTCGCTGTCCGTACGTCTGGAACGTACTGGCATGCGTGCGATTGTATCCGGTACGGGCGATCTGGGACGTTTAAAGATGGAATATGTACCGACCAGTGCCAACATCAAGGTTGGAGAAAAAGTATATAGCTCCGGGTTGGGCCAGCATTTTCCGGCCGGTTATCTGGTGGGGACGGTGGCTAAAGTCCAACGGCATAATTCAGGCGAGTTTGCCCAAATTGACATGATTCCGGCAGCGCAGCTTGCGGGCGGGCATCATGTGGTGGTGTTATTCTCCGACTCACTGGCGATGGAGCAGCCGCATGTCAATCGCTAAGATGAAATCAAGAACACAGCGTGATCCTTTTCTGGCAATTGTAATATCGGTAATCCTCGCTTCGATCTTGATGGTTTATCCCTTGTCCTATACCTTGTCGGGCTGGCGTCCGCTGTTTATGCTGATGGTGATGCTGTTCTGGGTATTGTGTCAGCCCACCTGGTGCGGGATCTGGTTTGCTTTTGCGACCGGTATTTTTGCGGACTTGTTGCTGGATGCTCCTTTGGGGCTTAATGCACTCAGTTTTATACTTATCGCTTTTCTGGCACGTTTCCTGACCCGTGAACGCCGTATTTTGACCTTTTCCAATTTGTGGATCATCACTGCAATTGCCATTGTGGCCCATCTGATGCTGATCTTTTTTGCCCAGATTTTAGCCAGCGTACAGTTTTCCTTTGCCCGGCACTGGATTCCAGTGCTGACCAGTATTCTGGTCTGGCCTGTCCTTTACTATATGTTGAAGAAATGGCGCATATAATTCTTGCTTCTAGCTCGCCGCGACGTCGCGAGTTGTTACAGCAACTTGGGCTGAGCTTTGATATTTATAGTCCGGATATCGACGAATCTGTGCATGCAGGCGAGTCCGTCGCAATCTATGTGGAACGTCTGGCACGGGCCAAGGCTGATGCCGTGGCGGAGCGTTTTCCAGAAGCAATTATCATCGCTGCAGATACCAGTTTAGGCGTCGATGATGAAATTTTGGGTAAACCTGCATCAAAACAGCATGCGATTGAAATGTGGACAAAAATCTCAGGGCGGTGGCATGATGTTTACACTGGGGTGTGTGTGCGTACAAAAGATGAAAAATACAGTATAGTCGTCAGAACCCAGGTTGAATTTCAGATACTGAGTGTCCAGGATATGGAAAGTTATTGGGCAAGCGGTGAGCCGGTAGGAAAAGCAGGTGCTTATGCAATTCAGGGCATTGCCGCACGCTATATTCCAGGCATTCAGGGCAGTTATTCCAATGTGGTGGGATTGCCCCTTTATGAAACAGTACAGTTACTACAGAGAGTTAAGGCACTAAATTAACTACTGATAAAAAAGAATTTTTATAATGTTTTGAGTGTTGTTATGTCTGACGAATTGTTGATTAACGTCACGCCAATGGAATGCCGCGTTGCGTTAATTGAAAACGGCACAGTCAATGAACTGTTTGTCGAGCGCACGGCCAAGCGTGGTCTGGTTGGAAATATTTATAAAGGCAAAGTGGTCCGGGTTCTGCCTGGCATGCAAGCCGCTTTTGTCGATATTGGCCTGTCTAGAACTGCCTTTTTGCACATTAATGATATGGTCTGGCCGCGCAATCAGCCTACACCAAATGTGTTTGAGCTGCTGCAACCGGGACAAATTCTTACCGTTCAGGTTATGAAAGACATGTTGGGCACCAAAGGTGCGCGCCTTTCTACCGATCTTTCGATTCCTTCACGTTATCTGGTGCTGATGCCGTATGGCAATCATATCGGAGTATCCCAGCGGATTGAATCTGAAGATGAGCGCAACCGTTTACGTTCCATTATTGAGCATATTCAGGGTGAATATAAACTTCCGGGTTCAGTCATTGTACGCACGGCTGCCGAAGGGATTGAAGAGGCCGCTATTGCTCAGGATATGGCTTATCTGGCCAAGCTCTGGGAATATATTCAGCGTAAACAAAAAGTCATTGCAGTCCCTTCACTGATTTTTGAAGAACTCCCTTTACCTGAGCGGGTGATTCGTGATCTGGCAAATGAGAATACCGCCAAAATCTATATTGATTCACGTGAAATTCATAGCAAGTTGCAAGAGTTTGTCGAAGAATTCGTACCGAGCATGAAGGATCGTTTGCTGCATTATCCAGGTGAACGTCCGATTTTTGACTTGTACAATGTTGAAGAGGATTTGCAAAAGGCCTTGCAGACCCGTGTCGCACTCAAATCTGGTGGCTATCTAATGATTGATCAGACTGAGGCCATGACTACGATTGACATCAACACCGGTTCTTATGTCGGTGGCCGTTCCCTGGAAGATACCGTATTCAAAACCAATATGGAGGCTACCCAGGTCATTGCACGTCAACTGCGCTTGCGTAATCTGGGCGGAATTATCATTATTGATTTCATTGATATGCAAGAAGCCCAGCATCGTGAAGAGGTTATGAAGCAGTTTGAGCGTATGCTGGAACGGGATTATGCCAAGACCAAAATTACCCAGGTGTCTGAATTGGGTCTGGTGGAAATGACCCGAAAGCGTACCCGGGAATCTTTAGAACATTTATTGTGTGAAGCATGTCCAACCTGCCAAGGGCGAGGCTATGTCAAAACAGCAGAGTCAGTGTGTTACGAAATATTTAGGGAAATTCTGCGTTATGCACGGGCGTATGAGTCACAGAGTGGCTTTACTGTCGTTGCTCATCCTGCGGTGATTGATCGCTTGTTAACTGCAGAAGCACCAGCAGTCGCTGATCTTGAGCATTTTATTAATCGCGTGATTAAGTTCCAAGTGGAAAATTTATATACGCAAGAGCAATACGATATCATTCTGAGCTGAAATTGTAACAGAATATCGTTAAACACTTGTTACATCTGGAATTTTACAATTGGGTCGAGATTTACAATACTAGAAACATCAAATTAGCCAAAGCCATTTCTCCCCGTTCTAGGCTTAGCAAAAGGAGTATATGATGAGTATGAGTAAAGCGGTTGTAAATAAAAGCCTAAAACATGTACTAGAACCAAAAACTGTTCATGCTGGATATATTGTTGATGAGCGCGGTAATGAAGTTCAGATTACGGCTTCTATGATTCGTACGGTGTGCCATCAGTTATTAAAACAGTGTCGTACTATTAAGGGTTAATTCAGGTTTAACGATTTTATTCTCTGTATAAAAATAATTCACTTGGTGTAAATCAATAACTAAAGGGATCGATCAGATCCCTTTATTTGTCTTTGCAGGATTGGCAAAAGTGCTTAATGCCAAATTGTTGAGTTAACGTCTTTCTGTAGGGGATACAATTAAGCTACCGCTTGTAACTTCAGGGGGGATTAGCTCTCTATGAGTTGCTCAAAACGTTGAATTTCTTCTTCTAGATGAGTCAGCAGGTTTTGCATTTTCGGTAAGGCATTACGGCAGGCAGTGAGGCCGACTTCAAGTTTGTCCAGATAGCTGGTCATCGTGATATTCAGTGCCTGACCGTCCAATATAATCGAGGCAGGGTAGAGGGCTTCCAGACGCGCGCCATTCCAGTAAAGTGGCTCTTGTGGTCCTGGAACATTTGAAATGACCAGATTAAACGCCTGACGTTTAGGCATTAAACCCGATGCAATATTTAAACCGGCTGCACCATAAATAAATGCACTATAGTTTAAAATCTGATTGGCATTCATGCGTTTAAAACGTTCTTTGGCATTTAATACGCTGCGGCGTACAATGTCTAGACGCTCCAGTGGGTCATCTTTATGCGTACCGAGATTTGCCAGAATCATGGTAATCCGATTGGAAAGATCGGAGTCATCGCTGCGTACTGAAGCTGGTACCATGGCAATCAGAGGCTTTTTAGGTAGTGCATTCTGGCTGAGCAGATATTCACGTAAGGCGCCTGAGCAAATCGCCAGTACAATATCATTAATGGTCACCCCTAACGCTTTGGAAATGTGACGCAGGCGTGAAAATTCAAAAGATTGGGCGGCAAAACGGCGCGAGGAGCTGACCCGCTGGTTTAAAATAGAACAGGGAGCCTGAAAACTGGATACATAGTCGGGATTGCGTCCCATGTCTTTCATTATGGTCTGAGACAGCTCGTAAGCGACCCGTGGAGTACATTCAAGCTGCCCTTTAATAGTGCGCAGGATATTTTTTAGCCGGCTCACCTTCGGGGTCATTAAACGTTTAGCCCGTGGGCCCTGTACACACCAGGGAGGTACAATACTTTTTGCATCCGGATCGTGGGACAGTGATTTTTCGACTAGACGCATTCCGGCAATGCCATCTACCATGGCATGATGTATTTTGAAATACATGGCAAAACGGTTATCTTCAATGCCTTCAATAATGTGACAAGTCCATAAAGGCTTGGCCCGATCAATCAGTGCGCTATGCTCTTGGGAAATATAGCTGAGTAATTCACGAATACGTCCAGGTTTAGGCAGAGCGATATGCCGAAAATGATGCTCAAGATCAAATTCTTCGTCTTCGTCCCAAAATAGGCCGTTTAAGTAATTATTAAAAGGGGGAATCGGAGAAGATTTTGAATTACGAATATCGCTCACTAAGTCTTGAATAAAAGAGGCGGGTGCATGCTCAGGGATTTGAAACAGAAATAATCCGCCGACATGCATGGGTTGCTGGCGTTTTTCTAAAGTTAAAAAAATAAAATCAATTGGATGTAATGGACGCATAGCGTAGATTGCCTCACTGCATTTTCTTCAGCTGCTTTTGTGCAAGCAACCTTGTTAGAATTATTGGTATCGTAAGATAAAGTATAGCGATTTTGCCACATACATAAAAGGAGTACTTTTATGTAGCGGATAGGTTTACAAAAAAACCACCGACAAGGCGGTGGTTTTTACCAGATTATTTTTTTAAATTGTCGGCATGCAAACCGCATTCCTTATGAGTGGCTTCTTCCCACCACCAGCGACCTTCACGTTCATGCTGGTTTGGAAGTACAGGGCGGGTACATGGCTCACAGCCAATTGAAATAAAGCCTTTTTCATGTAGCAGATTATAAGGAATCTCCATCATACGGATATAACTCCATACATCGGCGCTTGACCAGTTCGCTAATGGATTATATTTGATCAGCTGTTTGCCGGGGCCAGAAAAGCCGGCATCCGCCTGTACCACTGGGATTTCCTGACGGGTGCCCGGACTCTGGTCTTTGCGCTGCCCGGTAATCCAGCCATCCAGCGTCGCCAGTTTTTTACGTAAAGGCTGAACCTTGCGAATCCCACAACATTCCTGATGACCATCTTGATAAAAACTAAACATACCCTTTGTTGTGGTCAGTTGTTGAACGGCTTCAGTTTCCGGAAAGCAGATTTCAATATCAATATGATAGTGTTTGCGAACCTGCTCAATAAACTGGTACGTTTCGGCATGCAGGCGGCCGGTATCGAGACTAAATACCCGGAACGGCTTGCCCAGATGTGAGGCCATATCAATCAGAACTACATCTTCTGCACCTGAAAAGGAAATCGCAATCTCGCCAGATTGATTTAGCGCAAGCGCCAAAATTTCACTCGGTGATTTATCTGCATATTCGGATGCCAGCGCATCCACCATATCAATAGTCGGGATTTTAGTCATAAGAGTCCTGGCAACATAGGCCTGGAAGTGACGCGGCCTATCAACTAATTTAATTTACAGGCATTTTAATAGACTTCACTTAAAGGACTTAGCACTAAAAAATAAATACTTATGAGGAAAATAGATTTTAAAAAGAGCAGTGCAAAATTTATTTCTTCAGCTATCATAAGACTGATTTTTTTAATACCGTTCAAAGGGGATAGTCATGGAAGTCGTATGTCTAGATTTAGAAGGCGTTCTGGTTCCAGAAATTTGGATTAACTTTGCAAAAAAAACCGGCATCAAGGAGCTTGAAGCAACGACACGCGATATTCCTGACTATGATGTACTGATGACTCAGCGTCTGAATATTCTTAAACAGCATGGTTTAGGTCTGGATGATATTCAGGCCGTGATTGCGGAGATGGGACCTTTTGAAGGGGCAAAAGAATTTGTAGAGTGGGTAAGTACACATTTCCAGCTGATTATTTTGTCAGATACCTTCTATGAATTTGCCCATCCTTTAATGAAGCAATTGGGCTGGCCAACTATTTTCTGTCATAAACTGGAAACAGATGGTAATGGCATGATCACAGACTATAAATTACGTCAGCCGGACCAAAAGCGTCAGGCTGTAAAAGCTCTGCATGGCCTGAACTTCCGTGTGATTGCAGCAGGTGATTCCTATAATGATACTACTATGCTAGGTGAAGCAGATCATGGTTTTCTGTTTGATGCACCTGAAAATGTGATTGCTGAGTTTCCACAGTTTCCGCCAATCAATGGTTATGATGCATTAAAAGAAGCGATTCGTAATGCGTCGGTACGTGATATTCCAGCTTAATTTTTTAGGTTAACAAGAAAGGGCGCTCATGGCGCCCTTTCTTGTTTAATCCTGATTTTTGTGATGTAAATTAGAAGCGATAACCAATTTTCATGCTGTAGCCGATTGCATCATTGTCTTCAAAATTAGCTGCATAGTTGTCTGTGCCAAAGTCTGATGCAACTTGTGATTTAGCATCCCCTAACCAGAAGTATTTAACTCCAGCTTGAATAAATGTTTGGGGAGTTGGGCTAAATTGACCACCCAAACCTAGGCTCCAATAGCCTTCAGTTGGTCCTAAAGTGGAGACAGGATTACCTGCGCCAGAGTCCCAACCCACCATCACTGTACCTGCCCATTGATCATTGAATTTACGGCCTACCCCCACGTTTGCAGAAATTTGATCTTTTTCATAAGCGATTAAGTCAAATCCACGTGGAGTACCAGCTACTGCTTGAGTTAACTGAGAGGATAATTGACCAAACTTGTAGGGACGAATTGCAAAACTCGACCAATCTACCCAACGTACTTGTGCAAAAGCAACAGTATTTTCCATGATGCCGGATTGAAGGTCTAAGTTTACAGACTGGGGGGTTGTAATTTGGGTATTGCCAGAGCTTGCATTGATGGCATTAATATTACTAGCCTGTAGTGGAGGGAAGCGACCAGATACTAAAGTATTGGTGACATAGCCTAAAGTTTCGTCGATATTAATGTCATGATCAATTTCAGAACGGTAAGTTACAGAAGCTTTAAGTGCAATTTCTGGAATTTGGAATGCTGCGCCTGCTAACCAGCCTACAGCAGAATCTTCACCAACACTTGCATCATAACCTTTAAATGGTGTTTTATCTGGACCAGTTGCGAGACCTGAACACATAACTGGGCAAAGCGCGCTGCCGTATGGGCCATATGCTGCACCACGTAGTTTAATATTACCTTTAACGGTTTGGTACACTGGGCCTGCGTAGATATTCCAATTCTCATTAGGTTGGAATCCAAAAATCATTGATAAGTTTTGAGTGCTTACATCAACTTCAGTACCTTCACCGCCCGCAAAGAAAGCGCCTGACTCTTTTAGTGCTGATTGGCCTGTACCGATGTCAGAATAGTTGGCATCAGTAGTTGAATATTTAGCCTTTGCGCCAAAAGGCTGATCATAGATTAAGCCGAAAGAAAAATGATCAGTTAATTGAACTTTAAGCGCTGCATTATAAAACTGGTAGCTTTCAGCCATATCTGATAATTCAGTACCCCCTAAACCTTTGCCTTGAATAAGGGAGTTTGGCGGCATCCAACCTTCACGCATCTGACCTGATACATCTGCATCTAGTACAGAAACCCCTGCTTCAAAGTAGTTGCCTGGCTGAAGAAAGGCACTAATAGACTGGCCAGAACGGTCCAAGGCGGCTGCAAAAACTCCTGAGGTTGAGATGCAGCTTAATAGAATGGCACTGGTTAAAGTTTTTAACTTCATTTTTCTACTTTCCTAGTATAAAAAACGCTTCAATGCGTTAATAACAATATAAGATATGTAATTTATTTTTTAATCATATCTATGTGCAAAACATAGCATAAAGAAAAAAAGAGTAAAGGCTCTAATTTGAATTTTTAATAAAATAAAGATGTTGCAAAATAAAGCTAAATAAAGTAAGAATTCTAATTATGTGCATATTTTTATTCATAAAATTGTTCTTTTGTGTTTGATCTATATTGCTTTGGCTTATAGCTAGCAGGAATTTTAAAGAACTAATAGCAAATAATTTAGATGAGTCATGCAATAATGAATGTGTAAATTTTAATGGATTAAGGGTATAAAAAAAGAGCTTCTAATGAAGCTCTTTTTAAAAGGGAGTTGGCTGGTATTTATACCTTGGGATTAGAAGCTGTAACCCATATTTAAACCATAAGCAATTGCATGGTTGTCTGAGAATATGCCTGCTGGTGTATGCGCTCCCGTTACAGCATCAGCATCGCCTAACCAGAAATATTTTACGCCAGCGCCAATAAAGTAATTTGTAGCAGGGGAGAAGCGTACGCCAGTGCCGACATTCCAATAGCCGTCAGTTGGACCTAAGGTGGTCACAGGATTACCGGCGCCAGAATCCCAGCCTACCGATACATTTGCAGCCCAATGATCTGTAAACTTACGGCCCACACCTACTGTTGCTGAGATCTGATCCTCTTTATAGTCAATCAGGTTAAACCCATTTGGTTTGTTAGGAACAAGGTTGTTTTGTCCTAAATACTGAGATAATTTACCAAATTGATAAGGCTGCACTTTAAACTTCGACCAATCGACCCAGCGTAAATTTGCAAAAGCTACAGTATTAGTCATGATTCCTGTTTGGAAATCGATATTAAGAGATTGAGGGGTGGTAAGTTTAGTTTCCGAATTAGTACGAGTAATCATAGAAATTACAGGGTTTAGCGGATTGTCTTGAATAGCCGTAGAGCCAAAATTCTCAGAAGCATTCATTTTATGCTCGATTTCAGCACGGTAAGTTACCGATGCTTTAAGTGCTATTTCCGGAATTTGATAGGCAACACCTGCTAACCAACCTACAGATTCATCCTCGCCTGTTCTAAAATCATATCCATTAAATGCTGAATAAGTTTCACCACGTAAAAGAACAGTACCATCTACTGTTTGATATACAGCACCTGCATAGAGATTCCAGTTTTCGTTCGGTTGATATCCAAAAAGTAAATTTAAGTTTTGAGTATCGACAGTAACAGATGTGCCGCCTTGAAATGGAACTGGCGGGTTTTCTACAAATCTGTTGTTACCAGAATATTCTGCATCCGCACCGAAAGGTTGATCATAAATAAGACCAACAGAGAAATGATCTGTGGCTTGAATTTTTAGAGCAGCGTTAGGGAAGTAGTAGTCACCTGCCATGTCACCTGTTTTGTTGCCATTTGTATCCTTTCCTTTTACTTCAGGGTCAAGGATTGAAATACCTGCTTCTGCATAATTACCCGGCTGTAAAAATGCAGAAATGGACTGACCTGAACGATCTAAACCGGCAGCGAATACAACAGAAGTAGGGAGTGTGGACAGGAGAATCGCGATAGAAATTGGCTTAAGCTTCATGGCTCATCCTTGACAGAGTTACATTAAAATTATTAAAAGTTGTGGAAAAGTAACACAATTTTAAAAAGAGTAAATACTCAGCTTTGTCGAAGAAGTGAACTATAGCGGTTAAGGAAAATGCTTGTCTAGAGTATTTATACTAGATTTTTTTGCTTAAATATATGAAAAATATAAATTTAATATAGGGTCGATCAAAGGCAGAATAATGTAAAAGTACTAATTTTTTATGAGTTTTAATTGTAGTAAAAACCAGCAACTGAGATAGAGATGTAGGCAATCAAGCTTAACCAATAAAAGACCATTCGAAAATGGTCTTTTATTATGTTGTCTAGATTACATTAGAAGCGATAGCCTATTTTTAAACCGTAGCCCCAAGCATCGTTATCTTCAAACTCGGCAATTGCATTATTTGTTCCAAACATAGAAGCAGGTTGAGCATCTGCATCGCCTAACATGAAGTATTTAACACCACCAGCGATAAAATAATTTGGAGCTGGAGAATATTGCAGACCTAAACCAACGTTCCAATAACCCTCAGTTGGACCAAGCGTTGAAACTGGGTTACCTGCACCAGAATCCCAGCCAACTGAGGCATTACCGGCCCATTGTTCATTGAATTTACGACCTACACCTACAGTCGCTGACCATTGGTCATCTGTATAAGCAACTAAGTCAAAGCCATTAGGATTATCAGGAGTTTGTCCGGCAGCACCTAAAATACGGCCTACTTGATCAAATTTTTCTGGACGGATAGAAAAGTCTTCCCAATTGACCCAGCGTATGTTTGCAAAAGCCACTGTATCTGCCATGATCCCAGTTTGGAAATCCAGATTCACAGATTGCGGAGTTGTAATTTTGGTCGTTGTATTAACATCATATAAAGCAGCTGCTGGATTTTGTGTTACAACAGCAAGGATATTACTTTGACCATATTCACGTGTCGCAGCTTCATGATCAATCTCTGAGCGATAGGTTAGAGATGCCTTTAACGCAATTTCTGGAATTTGGTAGGCGACACCCGCTAACCAGCCAACAGCAGAATCTTCTTTCATGGTTGCGTTATATTTACCTAAACCGTTAGCAGAACCATAAGCAGCTCCACGAAGTTGTACGTCACCTTCCACAGTTTGATAAATGGCGCCACCATAAATATTGATATTTTCAATTGGCTGGAAACCTAGAATGAAAGATAAACTTTGTGTAGTTACATCTACTTCAGTGCTTTCGCCATTAAGATGGAATAATCCAGTACCTGCTGCAACTAACGGATCAGAGTTCGAATAAGCCGCATCTGCCCCAAATGGCTGGTCATATAAAATACCTACAGAGAACTTTTCGGTTGGCTGGAATTTAAGGGCAGCACTTGGAAAATAGTAATCCCCTGCCATATCAGATAATGTTCCGCCCCCAGAAGCTGCTTTTGCTTTACCAGAAACATTTGGGTCTAGAACTGAAATTCCTGCCTCAAAGTAATTCCCTGGTTGCAGGAAGGCTGCAATAGATTGACCTGAACGATCTAGGGCTGCTGCAAATGCCCCAGTCATTGGTACAGTCGCGAGAATCATTGCAGTCGTTAATGTTTTTAATTTCATTTATGTCTTTCCTTGAGGTACAAATTTATAGCTAGCGTTGTTGTTTGCACTTGTTGAATTTGTGGAGACTTTAGGGGGATGAACCGCAATCATTTGTTACTCCATGTGACAAAAATAGCACAATTAAAATAAGAGTAAATGCTCTAGAAAAAACTAATTGGTTCAAAAAAGCATCAAAATAGAGTTTTTACACCAAAATATAAGAGTTGGTTAGGTTAAGTTATTGATAGTAAAAGGCATAAAATAATGAGAAGAAAATGTTTTTTTGTTTAAAAAATATTCTAAAAGGATGCAATTTCATGTTTTTTTATGCGGAATAAATCACATTTTTATTCTTGGTGCGCCCTGCGGGACTCGAACCCACGCCGGTCGCTTAGGAGGCAACTGCTCTATCCAGTTAAGCTAAGGGCGCAAACAGAAGTTTATTTTACTGCAAAATGCATAAAAAAAGTTACTGCCGGAGCAGTAACTTTTTAAATATACAAAATAAATCAGCGTATCAAGTATTTTTTGGCTTAAGCAATTTAAAAACACACAGCATGGTAATGATCCAGATTGGAATCATCAGTACAGATTCCTTGAAGCCCTGTGTCCACATGATATACAAGATCATAGCAATAAAGCTTAAGACCAAGATATTGCCTGCAGGTGACCAAAGTGCAGGGAAACTGGTTTTTTGTCCTGATTTCTTCATGCTCTGTAAAAACTTGAGATGGGTGAGGGAAATCATGGCCCAGTTTAAGACCAGCGCACCGACCACAATATAAATCAGATGGCTTAGTGCATTTTCAGGAACAAGGTAATTAAGCAAGACACAACCGAAGATCAGTAGCGCAGAGAAAAGCACTGCAGGAACCGGCACTCCCTGTTTATTGACTGTTTTGAACACTTTAGGGGCATTCCCTTGATGTGCCAGGCCGTACAGCATACGGCTATTTGCATACATTCCACTGTTATAGACAGAAAGCGCAGCAGTCAAAATAATAAAGTTAAGCAGATGAGCAGCCCAGCCAATACCAAGCTGGCTAAAAATCATGACGAATGGACTTTTATCCAGACCACCAAGTTCAAGCTGGTTCCAAGGTACCAGAGACAAGAGAATGGTCAAAGCACCCACATAGAAGATCAGAATACGGAAAACCACCTGATTAATCGCTTTAGGAATGGTTTTTTCCGGATCATCAGCTTCTGCTGCTGCCATACCAATCAGCTCAATCCCGCCAAAAGCGAACATCAGAAATGCAAGCATATAGAACAAGCCTTCAAAGCCGTTCGGGAAGAAGCCGCCTGCCGTCCAAAGGTTACTAAAAGACGCTGTTGAGGAGGCATCTGCTGTTAAAATCAGATAGAGGCCAAAGACAATCATCGAAACGACCGCAGTCACTTTAATAATTGACAGCCAGAATTCTGATTCACCATAGAATTTTACATTGCCGAGGTTAACCAGAGTAATCACAATAAAGAAAAACAAAACCGATGCCCAGGCAGGGATATGTGGCCACCAGTAGTTAATATATTTTGCGACAGCAGTCAGTTCGGTCATGGCAACCAGGATATACAAAATCCAGTAGTTCCAGCCTGCAAGAAAACCCGGGAATTTCCCCCAATATGTATAAGCAAAATGGCTAAATGAACCGGCAACCGGTTCATGAACAATCATTTCACCTAATTGGCGCATGATTAAGAATGCGATTAATCCACCAATGGCATAGCCTAAAATAATAGAAGGGCCAGCTGATTGGATCACCTGTGCGGAACCTAAGAATAAGCCTGTGCCAATTGCACCGCCCATGGCGATCAACTGAATATGACGGTTCTTTAAGCCACGCTGAAGTTGTGAAGACTCGTTATTCAAAGTTTTCAGCCCGACAATGGAAAATAATAAGTCGCTGATTGTAATAGATCAAAGATAAGAAGCCTAGTGCATCATAAAAATCAATGATGGCTATAAAAACAATAATGATTATTTATGGTGGTAAATTAAATATAATATCAATTAATCAAAGGCTTATTTTTATTGACACGATAATTGACGGATTTTTACTTTTTGCCGGCGAATAGGCTACAAACCAGATGTGACGTCTGAGTAATGGGATAAAAACTCAGATATACTGGAATATTCGGATTTTTAATTTGTAATTTGAAAGTTTTCAATGTCCTCATATCTGTAACTTTTCAAGAAAAAAAGACAGAATTTATTCTGCTTGAAATAGTAAAAATGAATCCGCCCGCAAGTACAGAAACTTATTTTTAGGCCACTTGAGTCGATTTAAAGGACGATAAACGAAAATAGAGGAAGGGAATAGCGCTGTTTTCTTGATTGTACTTGTGCCTTGAATCTGTCGTATAGACAGAAGATCAACACGCACTCATTAAAAAAGAGGCCATAGTGCCTCTCAATTTTTTAGTTTCTATTCATCCGGATAAGCGACTCTCTTTAAGGCTTTAATATCGGCATCGGGCGAGCAGAGTGAAATAAACTCATAACCATACCCCCGCAACAGATGACCTTTACGAACTGCGATCCAGGTGGTATTTAAGCCAAAAATCTCAGTTTTAATCTGTTTTAGGCGATAATCACGTTCTGAATCATAAGCCACATCATTGACGATTCCCACGCCCATATTCAGCTCCACATAGGTCTTGATCACGTCGGCATCAAGTGCAGACATTACAATATTGACATCAACACCTGCATCTTCAAACGCTTTGTCAATTTTAGAACGGCCAGTAAAACCACCATGATAGGTAATAATCGGGTAGCTGGCTAAGTCCTCAATCTGAATATGCTCTATAGCTGTTAATGGGTGATTTTGCGGGGTAATAATGCTGTGCTGCCAGGTATAGTAAGGAACGCTCACCAGATTGTCTTCAGTTGTAAGCGCTTCGGTGGCAATCCCGATGTCAGCCTCACCTTGCAGCAGCATTTCAGTAATTTCGACTGGACTGGCTTGCTGTAGAATCAGATGGACTTTAGGAAACTCTTTTTTAAACTGGTTTACGATGGGCGGCAAAATATAACGTGCCTGCGTATGGGTCGTGGCAATCGTCAGTGTGCCTTCATCGACTTTGTTAAAGTCATCCGCCAGACGTTTGATATTGTCCGCATCGACTAGCATACGTTCGACAATGCCCAATAGAGCCTGACCCGGTTCAGTCAGACCAAGTAAGCGTTTGCCTTTGCGAATAAAAAGCTGTACCCCCAGCTCATCTTCCAGATCTTTAATGTGTTTGCTTACTCCAGATTGTGAAGTATAAAGTGCTGCTGAAGCTTCAGTTAAATTAAATTTCTGTCTAACCGTTTCCCGGATAATTCTTAATTGTTGGAAATTCATGATGATATACTCTATAAGAGGATGGGGCATATTATCGCCCCACCTTTGGTCTTAAGCGACCTGATTTTCAAACAAATGCAGATTTAATGCACTTAACCAAACGGTCTGATTTGGTCTGAACTGATGTGCTCTGGCTTCTTCTGGGGTCAAAGAAATTTCAATCAGGTTGTCTTGACGATCAGTGAGCTCAGCAATTACTTTGCCAGCAATCCAGACCTCACGCAAGAAAGTCGCCTGAATGGCATTGTCCTGCGGCTGCGCATGTATACGCAGTTCATCGGGACGTGCAAAAACAATGACATTGCCTTGGGCTGACTGTTTGGCGGCATCAAACTGGATGCGGTCCTCACCCAGTTGTAAAATACCGCCATGATTTTGTCCTTCAAAGCGGTTGGCCTGTCCCAGAAAGTCAAATACAAAGGGTGTGGCTGGAGTTTCATAGACTTCACGCGGTGAACCAATTTGCTCGACATTACCTTTGTTCATTACAATAATTTGGTCTGCTACCTCAAGCGCTTCTTCCTGGTCATGAGTCACGAAAATAGAGGTGATATGCAGTTCATCATGCAGGGTGCGTAGCCAGCGGCGCAGTTCTTTACGCACTTTGGCATCCAGCGCACCAAAGGGTTCATCCAGTAACAGGACACGTGGCTCAACTGCTAAAGCACGCGCCAAAGCAATACGTTGACGTTGGCCGCCAGAGAGCTGTGCCGGATAACGGTCAGCCAGAAAACCTAACTGAACCAGATCCAGCAAACGGGTGACACGTTTTTTAATTTCTGCTTCGGAAGGGCGAGTGGAACGTGGACGTACACGCAGACCGAAAGCGACGTTGTCAAAAACCGTCATATGGCGGAATAGGGCATAGTGTTGAAATACAAAGCCCACTTCACGTTCACGCACATGTACCCGGGTTGCATCCTGGCCTTCTAAAATAACCTGACCGCCATCGGCTGATTCCAGACCGGCAATAATCCGCAGCAGGGTGGTTTTACCACAGCCCGATGGACCCAGGAGTGCAACGAGCTGACCATCTGGAAAATCGAGGGAGATATTTTTCAGTGCATGAAATGCACCAAAGTGTTTTTCAATATTTTTAACTTGAATACTCATGTGGGCATTCCTTAAGAAACTGTTGAATCTTCATTACGTTTGCTTTGTCGTTCCTGACGCAGCTCCACCCAGGTTTTTAAAATCAGGGTGATAATCGCGAGGAAAGCCAGCAGTGAGGACACAGCAAACGCAGCACTAAAGGTATATTCGTTATAGAGAATTTCGACATGCAGTGGCAAGGTATTGGTTTCACCGCGAATATGACCGGAGACGACCGATACGGCACCAAACTCACCCATTGCACGGGCATTACACAGAATCACGCCGTAGATCAGCCCCCATTTGATATTAGGCAGGGTGACTTTCCAGAAAGTCTGCCAGCCCGATGCACCCAGTACAATCGCTGCTTCTTCTTCTTCAGTTCCTTGTGCTTCCATTAGCGGAATCAGCTCACGTGCCACAAAAGGTACAGTAATAAAGATTGTGGCCAAGACAATGGCAGGTACTGCATATAAAACTTTAATGTCATGATCCATCAACCAGCCGCCGAACCAGCCTTGACTGCCAAAAATTAGGACCAGCATCAAACCTGCAATCACCGGCGATACAGAGAACGGCATGTCAATGATGGTGGTTAATATCGATTTGCCACGGAAGTTAAATTTCGCCACAGTCCAGGCTGCCGCTACACCAAATACCACATTCATAGGTACTGCAATTGCGGCAGTCAGTAAGGTCAGCTTCACGGCAGACAGGGTATCTGGATGTACCAAAGCTTGAGCATACACCCCGACCCCTTGTTTAAATGCTTCTACAAAGACTAAAACCAGAGGCAGAATCAGGCAGCTCAGGAAGAAAATCATGGCAATCGTGATCAGGGTATAGCGCACCCAGGTCGGCTCTCGAGTCGCATCGCGTGATTGTAGTTTTTCAGCCAGCGCATTGCTGTTGGTATTTAAACTCATCGCGCAGTTCTCCCGGTACGACGGCTGGCCCAGGCTTGGACTAAGTTAATCAGGAACAAGATTACAAAAGACAATACCAGCATGACCACCGCAATGGTGGTGGCACCGGCATAATCATATTCTTCCAGACGGGAGATGATCATTAAGGGCGCAATTTCCGTTTCAAAAGGCTGGTTACCCGCAATAAAAATGACCGAACCATATTCCCCGACACCGCGAGCAAATGCTAAGGCAAAACCGGTAATTAACGCTGGCAATAAAATCGGGAAGATGATTTTAGTAACAATCTGCAAACGGTTGGCACCCAGCGCAGATGCTGCTTCTTCCAGCTCGGTTTCCAGATCGCTCAGAACCGGCTGAACCGTACGCACCACAAAAGGCAAACCGATAAAGATTAAAGCCAGGGTAATACCAATTGGTGTATAGGCCACCTGAATTCCAAGTGGCTCAAGGTACTGGCCAATCCAGCCGGTCGGTGCATATAAAGAAGTTAGGGCAATACCCGCCACTGCAGTGGGCAGGGCAAAAGGTAAATCGACCAGAGCATCTATAATGCGTTTACCCGGGAAGCTGTAACGTACCAGACACCATGCCAGTAACAGGCCGAAAACCACATTGACCAGTGCTGCAATAATGGCGGCACTAAAGCTTAGCTGTAATGATTTTAAAATACGTTCAGAGCTCAGGATTTCCCATAAGCCATCCCAGCCAATGCCCAGTGATTTAATAAAAACGGCAGAAAGCGGAATCAGAACGATTAATGATAAATACGCTAGGGTAAAGCCTAGAGAAAGACCAAATCCTGGCAGCACTCGGGATCGCTGCGACATGATTACTCCTCAAAAGAGAGAATGCTGGTGGAAGCTGACCAGCGAAAATTAGAAAACAAATTTGGCACAAGCATAGTTAGCAGCATCTAAAATGCAAATTTAAATAAATACTTGCAGTCATCAGCTTTACTGATATGTGGCATAGTCTTTTCTGAAATTAAGTATTGTTCAATTTCAGGAAAAGGCCCAAAACCGGAAGAGACATTGACATGACCGACCTGACCTAAATTAATTGGTTTGATGTTCCAGGCTTTGGCAAGTTGCAGGGCATCTGCAAAATTTAGCCAGGGATCATTTTCACTGATCAATAAGCGAGTCGGTACCTGAATCTTGAGTTGCTGAAAATAGGCGCGGTAATCCGTCAGGCTATCATCTGCAAACCCATTTTCACCAAAACGTGCCGGATTGGCAGGTGCAACCAGCACCAGATTTTTGATTTTGGCCTTCAGTTCCGGATACCGGGCAAGGGCCGCCAGACTGGTCAGACAGCCAAAACTATGCGCTACAATCTGCACATCATCTGGAATGGCTTGAAGGGTTTTGACACACTCGGCCACCCATTCATTCAGGACAGGATGATGCCAGTTTTTTTGCTGTACCCGGGAGCAGCGCATCAGACGATGTTGTAACCATGTCTGCCAGTGGCAGTATTCACTTCCACCCACACCTGGAACAATAAGCGTATGTGTCATATCGATGCTCCTTAAAAGTAATGAGTTGTTATTTCGCTTGATTGGCTTTGACGATCTGGTCGAAAATTCCGCCATTTTCAAAATGGGTCTGTTGTACCTTAGTCCAGCCGCCAAATTCCTGCTCAATCGTCACCAGTTTTAGTGGCTTAAAAGTCTGCTGGTATTTTTTAAGTACTGCTTTATTGCGCGGACGGTAATAGTTTTTTGCTGCAACTTCCTGACCTAATGGGGAATAGAGGAAATTCAAATAACCTTTGGCCAGGTAGCTATTGCCTTTTGCCTGGGCATTTTTCTCGACAATAGCAACCGGTGGTTCAGCCAGAATAGAAAGAGAGGGCGTCACAATTTCAAACTTGCCGGGCTGTTCACGCAAGGCCAAATGTGCTTCATTTTCCCAAGTCAGCAAGACATCTCCGATACCGCGTTCAGCAAAAGTCGTGGTTGCACCACGTGCACCTGAATCCAGAACTTTGGTCTGCTTATATATTTGACGCACAAAATCGCGGGCTTTGGCATCATTGCCACCTTTCTGGTGTTTGGCCCAAGCCCAGGCAGCAAGATAGTTCCAGCGTGCGCCGCCGGAAGTTTTTGGGTTTGGCGTAATAATGGCCACGCCGGGTTTAACCAGATCATCCCAATCCTGAATCCCTTTGGGATTGGCTTTACGAACCAGAAAGACAATTGTCGAGGTATATGGGGTTGAGTTGTGCGGTAATTTTTTCTGCCAGTCTGTGGGTAGCAGCTGGGCTTTCTTTGCCAGCACATCAATATCGGCTGCCAGTGCGAGAGTAACAACATCTGCCTCTAAGCCATCCAGCACAGCACGTGACTGTTTGCCTGAACCCCCATGCGACTGTTTAAAATTAATTTTCTGACCGGTACGGCTTTCCCAGTATTTGCTGAAATTTTTATTGATCTCTTCATACAGTTCCCGGGTCGGGTCATAAGAAACGTTAAGAAAATCCTGTGCTATCACACCAAAAGAGCTTGCCGAAATCGCTATAGCTAAAACCCCAAGTTTTAATGTCTGTACAATGCTCATCTGCATCCCCGCTCTTTTCTATGTTTTGTAACTTAAGCGCAGCATAATCCTATTAGCTATGCATAAAAAATAACTAAAAATGAATTCAATATGAAAAAAAGAGATAATAAGCACTTAAGTACTGGTCATGAGTCTATGCTTATAAAAAAAGCCTAACTGAGTGACCAGATGAGTCAGGCTTTTGTGTGATTGCTTGTGCTCCTCTCATCAAAGGCCCGATAGTGGTCTAACTGCTATTTTTGTCCCTGAGTTTAGGCATTATTTTTTCTGAAGGATGGGCGCTTTTAATGACTTGAGTGCAGGACTCTCTTGCTTCGATACCTTGGTATTGCGAAGAGCAATGCTTGATCAGAACCAGTATCCGATGGTTAAGAGGAATCATTGGATCGGTAGTTTTTTCCAGCATGGACTCAATTCTTGATTTAAGCTGTCGTACAATTTGCAAGTTGGTTCATCAAAAATATTCAGGCAAACTTTTGCAGGTATACTTCCTGTCCCGACTGACAGTAGTGCTGCCAGTTCCTTGGGCTTGTTAATTACTGAAGATGTATGCCGGCCTTGGCTCCTTTGGTTTTGGTTAGATGAGGCGGATATGGCGTGATATTTTTGTATAAAAAATAATGAAAAACCAATGTAAGCTGGGTAACAGAGATAGCGGGACTAGGCTTATAATTTCACTACCTCACTTTAAGGCTTGAGAGGCGATCTAAGGATGCTATGTTTAAAAAATGCTCAAATTGTCAATAATATAGATTTGTTAGATCGTGCCTTTCATTATGGAGATGGCTGTTTTACCACAGCCCGCATCCGGCACAATCGCATTGAGTTAGCTGAACGTCATCTGGCTCGCCTAAGAATGAGCCAGCAAAAACTAAGCTTAGATGTTGATCTGGGGCTGATTACAAAAAGCCTAGTGGTCTTGCTTGAATCAGAACCTGCACTGAATGGCACATTAAAAATCGTACTTAGTCGTGGTATTGGTCAGCGAGGTTATAGCCTGCCAGACCATCCTGCGGACCTGTGGATGTTTTATTATCCGCAAGCCGTATCAGACTTTAATTATGAGCAGATTCAGAGCGGCGTGCTACAGCAGGCTATAGGCCTGAGTATGCCAAATCTGGTCGGACTAAAAACCCTGAACCGGCTGGAACAGGTCTTACTCAAGCAGGAAGCAGATTTACGCGCTTGGCCTGAAGCCTTGGTGACCAATGTACAGGGGGCAATTGTTGAAGGGGTGAGCAGTAATTGCTTCATTCGTATAAACAATCAATGGGTCACGCCGAAACTTCGTTATAATGGCGTCTTCGGTGTTATGCGTGCAGAAATTATGCAACGGATGCAAGAGCAGCAAATCGTCTGTCAGCAACGTGATGTGGAAATAGATGAAATTCCACATATTGACAGTCTGTTTTTTTGTAATGCACTTAGCCCGATGAAAATTGCCACTCAATTTGAGCAACGCGCTTTAAATGTAGATGCTTGTATTGAACTTTTTAACCGTCTTCGATTGAATCAGATGTCGTATTAATATGTCAGCTTCCAAGTCCAGCAGTAAAAAGACAAATAAAACCAACTCGACAGGTTTTCTAAAGGGGATCGCCTTAGTACTGATCGGAATCATTCTGGTTCTCGGCCTGATCCTGAAAAGCAGTCTATGGAAAGCCTATCCGGTCGAGGGGCAAAAACAGCTATTGGCGATTGGTTCAGGTGAGACCTATTCGGGTTTTATTGACCGTCTGGCAAAAGAGGGACAGGTCAGCTTTCCGCTTGTTTTAAAGCTTTATCAGCGCATTATGATTCATGACACCATGAAGGCGGGGGGTTATGAAATCCGTCAAGGCATGAGTATGCGTGAAGTGATGGAGATGATTTCCAATGCTGAAAATGCCCAGATGAACCGTATTCTGGTGATTGAAGGCACCACCTTCAAACAGTTAATTGATGCTTTAAAGCAAGATGAGCTGGTCACCAAGGAAGTGGTGCACCTGCCTACTGAACAGCTGCTCAAGGAACTTGATATTCCCTTTTCGCATCCCGAAGGGCTATTTGCGCCAAATACCTATTTCTTTGCCAAAGGGGAAACTGACCGCAAGATTTTGACCAATCTCTATCAGCAACAGATCAAAACACTGGATCAAGCCTGGGAGCAACGCGCATCAGGTCTACCGTATCAGAATAAATATGAAGCGCTGATTATGGCATCGATTATTGAAAAAGAAACCAGTGTTGATAGTGAGCTGCAACAGGTTTCTGGTGTGTTTGTACGCCGTTTGAACATGGGCATGCGTCTGCAAACCGACCCGACGGTTATTTATGGTATGGGCGATGCCTATACCGGCAATATTACCCGCAAAGATCTGCGTACTCCAACGCCTTATAATACTTATACCATGGCAGGTTTACCGCCAACGCCGATTGCATTGCCAAGTAAGAAAGCCATTGAGGCTGCCATGCATCCGGATAACTCACAAAATATTTATTTTGTTGCTACAGGCAATGGCGGACACAAATTCAGTAGCAATCTGCAAGAGCATAACCAAGCTGTGCAGGAATACCTTACCGTTTTACGCTCGAAAAATAAGGAATGAGTATGTTTATTAGCTTTGAAGGCACAGAAGGGGTAGGCAAAACGACGCTCATTCATCGAATTTATGCTGATCTGATGGCACAAGGCAAAGAAGTCATTCTGACCCGTGAGCCGGGGGGTACGCCCATGGCAGAGCAAATCCGGGCTTTATTGCTCAGTGTTAATCATGATGAGGCCATGTGTCATGATACCGAATTATTACTGATGTATGCTGCACGTGCCCAGCATTTGGCACAGGTCATTCTGCCTGCCTTGTCCGCCGGTAAAACCGTTCTATGTGATCGTTTTACTGATGCCAGTTTTGCCTATCAGTGTGCGGGACGTGGCGTGAGTGAAGATAAGCTGAATTTGCTGAATAAAAGCTTTGTAGCACACATGCCTGATCTGACGTTCTGGCTGGATGCTCCGATTGAACTGGGAATGACGCGTGCCCGCGAGCGCGGTGCACTGGACCGCTTTGAACAAGAAAAAATTACTTTCTTTGAAAAAGTCAGAACAGGTTATGCGACCTTATGGCAGCGTTATCCTGAACGGATCAAACGTCTTGATGCTACTTTGCTGCCTGATCAGGTATTTGAGCAGGCCTTTCAGTATCTGAAATAAGTAATTTTCAATTATACTTTTGATCTGGTTTTTCCCTCGATTTTTACCAGCAAAATCTTCTATAGTGTAGGAAATCAGGAAGATTAAATATGATGAAAAGTACACGAGAAGAAATTATTCAGTTTTTGGAGCAGGAGTTTCCTCAGAGTCTGGAAAAATGTGAGATTGAAGCCGTTGTTCCTTGCGGTGCCACGATGCTGTATCGGGTTGGCGAGCAGGAATTACGTCCAGGGGGAACCGTTTCTGGACCCACAATGATGACGCTGGCGGATTTTGCCTTATATGTTGCAATCTTGGGAGAGATCGGTCTAGTCGGTTTAGCGGTCACTACCAATATGAATATTAATTTTTTACGTAAACCTTCGGGTGGCGTGAACTTGCGGGCAGAATGTAAATTAATGAAAGTCGGCCGGGTACTGATCGTGGGCGAGGTCTGGATCTATTCAGTTGATCAGGAACAGCCGGTCGCGCATGTAACCGGAACCTATTCTGTGCCGCCCCAGCCGGCTTCTGCAGTGCAAGCATAATCAGCTATAAAAAACCGGAACTTGTTTCCGGTTTTTTATACAAGCTTAAATCCTCTTTAAGCTTCTACGGTATTGACCAGCACCTGCTCTACTTTAAAGCTCGGTGGAATCAGCACCGTCTTGCGTAGCTCTGGTAAAAGCTGCGGATAATCCAGAGTAAAGTGCAAGCCCCGCGATTCTTTACGCTCAATGGCACAACGTACAATCATTTCTGAAACCAGAACCAGATTACGCAGTTCAATCAGGTTTTTGCTGACCTGATAGTCCTGATAATATTCTGCGATTTCTTTTTTAAGCATCTCAATGCGGTGTAGCGCACGTTGCAGACGTTTGGTCGTACGGACAATACCGACATAGTTCCACATGGTTTGACGTAATTCATCCCAGTTCTGCAAAATGACCACATCTTCATCCGGGTTGGTGACCTGTGAATCATCCCAAGCGGGCACCGAAGGAGACTGATAAGATCCCTCAAAATGCGTTTCAATATGTCGGGCAGCACTGATGCCATATACAAAGCATTCTAAAAGTGAGTTACTGGCCATTCGGTTAGCACCGTGTAAGCCGGTATAAGAGGTTTCTCCAATTGCATACAGTCCCTGAATATCTGTTTGGCTGTTTTCATCGACCACAACGCCCCCGCAGGTATAGTGCGCAGCTGGAACAACCGGGATCATATCCTTGGTAATATCAATGCCAAGTTCGAGCAGGCGTGTATACAGTGTCGGAAAGTGAGTTTTGACAAAATCTGCATCTTTATGAGTAATGTCGAGCCAGACATGACGAATCCCGAGACGTTTAATTTCATAGTCAATCGCACGCGCCACAATATCTCGGGGCGCCAGTTCAGCCCGCTCGTCAAAGCGCAGCATAAAACGCTCACCGTCCGGTAAACGTAAATAGGCGCCTTCACCACGCATGGCTTCAGTAATTAATAAGGAGCGTGCCTGGGGATGATATAAACAGGTGGGGTGGAACTGGTTAAATTCCATATTGGCCACACGGCAGCCTGCCCGGTAAGCCATGGCAATCCCATCACCGGTTGCAATATCCGGATTTGAGGTATAAAGATAAGCCTTCATCGCACCGCCACAGGCGAGGGCAGTAAAAGGTGCTAAAAAGGTATGTACTTTTTCCGTTTTTTCATCCAGTGCATATAAGCCGAGCGCACGGTTGGCCTGATCTGCAAGACCAAGTTTCTGTGAGCAGATCAGATCAATGGCAATATAGTTTTCAAAAATCGTAATATTGTCTTTTTCCTGAGCGCGCTGTACCAATGTGGTGGAAATTGCGCGTCCAGTGGCATCCGCTGCATGAATGATACGGCGTTGGGAGTGGCCGCCTTCACGGGTCAAATGCAGCTGCTCCTGTTCATCCAGTGTGAATTGCACCCCATGCTTGAGCAGGAAATCGACAGAAGGCTTGCCGCCTTCGACGGTATGTTTAACCGCGTCCATTTCACACAAATGGACTCCTGCAATCATGGTGTCATCAATATGCTGTTGAATTGAATCAGTTTCATCCAGTACGGCAGCTACGCCGCCCTGAGCATAGAAGGTACTGGCATCCGTAAGACTGGATTTTGCCAATACTGCAATATTAAAATGTTCTGGCAACGATAGTGCTAAACTTAAGCCGGCGCCGCCACTGCCTACAATAATCACGTCAAAATGATGGGTGAGATGTAAATTAGACATGTCCATCAGCTAATTTAAAAGAAGTCTGGTAATGACAGCGCTTTTTTGCATAAAAGGCAAGCTTTTAAATACAGATTTATTGATCAAAAAACTAATAAAAGCCTTAACTTAATGCAGTAGAAAAACCAAGATAGCAGTATTCTGACATGCGAACATATTGTTACTTAAAACCAATGATGTTTATGATAAAACCTATTTACATAAATTTATCAACAATTTGAGTGAATAATTTATATGAAAATTCTGGACTTAAAAAAAGGATTATTTGCAGCTACTGTCACTCTGAGTGCTGCCCAGCTACAGGCTGCTAACCCTGTAGACTTTTCAAATCTGGTCGAGAAGGTCAGCCCGGCTGTGGTGAGTGTCAATGTTGTCAAGAAAATGAGCGAAGAAGAGCTCCTGCAGCAACAAGTGCCTGAAATTTTACGGCGCTTTTTTGGCAATCAGGTGATTATTCCACAGCCACGGATGCCACAGGAAAAAACCGGCTATGGAAGTGCCTTCTTTATCAGTAAGGATGGCTATTTACTGACCAATCATCACGTAGTTGAAGATGCGTCCAAAGTGACTATTACTTTAAATGATCGCCGTGAAATTGATGCCACGGTTGTCGGAAGTGATGAGCGGACAGATGTTGCCCTACTTAAAGTACAGGGTGCTAATTTCCCCCAATTAAGCACGGGCGATGTAGACCGTTTACGGGTAGGGGAGCCAGTGCTGGCGATTGGTTCTCCTTTTGGCTTTGATTATTCAGCCTCTGCCGGGATTGTCAGTGCCAAAATGCGAAACATGATGGGAGAAACGGCAGTTCCGTTTATTCAGACCGATGTAGCCTTAAACCCGGGGAACTCCGGGGGGCCATTATTTAACCAGCGCGGTGAAGTGGTGGGGGTCAACTCACGGATCTTTAGTGGTACAGGTGGTTATATGGGACTGTCTTTTTCAATCCCGATCGATGTGGCCATGGAGGTTGCAGAGCAGTTAAAACGAAACGGAAAAGTGACCCGTTCCTATCTGGGAGTCAGTTTGCAGGACATTGACCGTACTCTGGCGGAATCTTATAAGCTGTCTAAACCGGAAGGTTCGCTGGTGACCCAGGTTGAGCCAAACTCTCCGGCAGCTCAGGCCGGACTACGCCCTGGAGACGTGATTCTAAAATATAATGGAACCTCTATTTCAAGAACCAGCGAGTTGCTGAATTACCTGAACCGTACTGCCCCGAAACAACGCGTTCAACTGGAAGTGTTGCGTGATGATAAACGCCGTCAAATTGCGGCAACTTTAGTCACCGCTCCAGACAATACACCAGCCAAAACGGCTACCCCGGCTCGGCCTTCCAAAGGCCCGATCTTGGGGGTGACCATCCGGAATCTGACCCCGGCGGAACTGACTGGGCTGGAAATTAAAGGAGGGGTGGTGATTCAGGATATACGCCCGGGCGGAATTGCAGCTCAAGCCCGGATCATGCCGAATGATGTCATTACCCAGGTCAATAATGCACCGATACAGGATACCAATGGCTTTATTGAAGCTGTTTCAGAGTTGAAAAAAGGCACAGTTGCACGGGTGACCTTAATCCGTCAGGGACAGCGTGCAATAGTGGGAATGCGTATTTCCTGAAGTTAAGAAGTTCTATTTAAAAACCGTCTTTAAGTGAAGACGGTTTTTTATATTTTGCAATTTACCCCAGTGAAAATTTCTGTAGACTGAGGCAAGCCAGAACAGTTGAATGAAAGGACAAATAAAAAGTGTCAGGTATTTTTGATCAGGTCTTAGAGGTAAAAAACGAGCATATTGACGCTTTGGGGCATGTTAATAATGTGGTTTATGTGCAATGGATGCAGGATGTAGCCTCAGCACACATCGAGCATTTGGGGCTGGGACTCAAAGAATACCTACAACTTAAACATGCCATGGTCGCTGTGCAACATCAGGTGCAATACCGGAAGGCTGCCTTTGAGGGTGACAAGATTATTTTACGGACCTGGCTGAATGATTTAAATGCCTTGTATTTATTCAGACAATATGCATTTTACCGTCCTCAGGATCAGGCTCTGCTATTTACAGGAAGTACACAATGGGCCTGTATAGAAATCGAGACAGGACGTCCCAAACGTATGTCACCAAGCTTTACCCAGGCTTATCAGCCTATTTCCGCTGAGCTAAATCCGCTTGATTTTTCTCAATCTTATTGCATAGAAACTGCCTGATTCGCTTTTAAACCAGATAGGTTTTGTTATTCTGCCGAGCGGACTGAATCATAAAGATCCGAGATATTTTAAGTGGCTTGCTACGACCTGAAAGCAGGGTTTTTATCAAGAAAAATGATCTGGGTTACTGGCTCATTCAAGCACAAGTGATCTGAACAGCAAAAACATATGCTTGAGTTGCCACAGTAAACAATCAGCAGGGCGGAGTGGCGACTTAAAAGCAGGAAAAGATAATCCTTTTTCTGTATCATCATTCTGCTATAATCCTCGGCAATTTCTATTCGGTTTTTGTTGTGCAGTATCTTTTTTAATTGCATGACACGTTTTTTCTCAAGGTAGCCCATGGCGCAAGCTAAAAAATCTGTTGATATTAAAAATATTCGTAATTTCTCGATTATTGCGCATATCGACCACGGTAAATCGACTCTTGCAGATCGTTTTATTCAAACTTGTGGTGGTTTGCAGGATCGTGAGATGCAGGCCCAAGTTCTTGATTCAATGGAGCTAGAGCGCGAACGTGGGATTACCATTAAAGCCACCTCCGTGACGCTATACTATACGCATCCAAATGGTCAGGAATATCAGCTGAACTTTATTGACACTCCGGGACACGTGGACTTTTCTTATGAAGTTTCACGCTCTCTGGCAGCATGTGAAGGGGCACTTCTGGTGGTGGATGCCGCACAGGGAGTAGAAGCCCAGTCTGTAGCCAACTGCTATACTGCGATTGAGCAAGGTCTGGAAGTACTGCCAGTCCTTAACAAGATTGACTTGCCGCAGGCTGAACCTGAACGTGTGATTCAGGAAATTGAAGATATTATTGGCATTGAGGCGACAGAAGCTCCAACCTGTTCAGCGAAAACGGGTCTGGGCATTGAAGGCGTTCTGGAAACTCTGGTCAATGTGATTCCACCTCCAACAGGTGATCGCGAGGCACCCCTTCAGGCGCTGATTGTTGACTCATGGTTTGATAACTATCTGGGCGTTGTCTCTCTGGTTCGGATCAAGCAGGGTCGTGTGCGTAAAGGCGACAAGATGTTGATGAAATCAACAGGGCAAACGCACATCATTACGTCGGTAGGTATCTTTAATCCAAAACATACTGAAACTGACATTTTGGAAGCGGGTGAAGTTGGCTTCGTCATTGCAGGGATTAAAGACATTTTTGGTGCACCAGTCGGGGATACGATTACCTTGGCGACCACACCAGAAGTTGAAATATTACCCGGATTTAAAAAGGTGAAACCACAGGTCTATGCGGGGCTTTTCCCGATTGATGCCAGTGACTTTGAACCATTCCGTGAAGCCTTGCAGAAACTACAGATCAATGACTCGGCACTGTTTTTTGAACCGGAAAGTTCAGATGCACTTGGTTTTGGTTTCCGCTGTGGTTTCTTGGGCATGCTGCACATGGAGATCGTACAGGAACGTTTAGAGCGTGAATACGATCTGGACCTGATTTCATCTGCACCGACGGTCATTTATGAAGCGGTGATGAAAAACGGTGAAATCCTCTATATCGACAGTCCTTCAAAAATGCCGGATGGTACAACCGTTGAAGACCTGCGTGAGCCGATTGCTGAGTGTCATATTCTGGTGCCTCAAGAGTATCTAGGGAACGTAATGACTTTGTGTGTAGAGCGCCGTGGCGTACAAAAAGACATGAAGTTCATGAGTAATCAGGTCTCTATTACCTTTGAAATCCCGATGGCTGAAGTGGTCATGGATTTCTTTGATAAATTGAAGTCGTGTTCACGCGGCTTTGCTTCGCTGGATTATAACTTTGTGCGTTTTGAAAGCTCCTCACTGGTGAAGGTGGATGTCCTGATCAATGGTGAAAAAGTTGATGCGCTGGCCATGATTTGTCACCGTCAGGATGCCCGTCATCGTGGTATTGCCCTGGTTGAAAAAATGAAAGACCTGATTCCGCGTCAGATGTTCGATGTGGCGATTCAGGCGGCCATTGGCGCACAAATTATTGCTCGTTCAACTGTAAAAGCGATGCGTAAAAACGTATTGGCAAAATGTTATGGTGGTGACGTCTCGCGTAAGAAGAAACTGCTTTCGAAACAAAAAGAAGGTAAGAAACGTATGAAACAGGTGGGTAGTGTTGAAATCCCGCAAGAAGCGTTCTTAGCTGTATTGAAAGTCGAACGCTAAATAATAAGGATAAAGCCCATGGATTTTGATTTTAATTTGATTCTTGTTCCTGCGACCTTAATCTTTGTCGCAATCTGGTTGCTGGATAAGTTTGTACTGAAGCAGCGGCAGACCCGGGGCAAGGGCAATGAAAATTTTATCATCACATGGGCTTATGACTTCTGGCCAGTGCTGACAGTGGTCCTGATCTTACGTTCGTTTTTGTATGAGCCTTTCAATATTCCATCAGATTCAATGGTGCCGACCCTGGAAACGGGTGACTTTATTTTGGTCAATAAATTTGACTATGGGGTAAAACTGCCGATTGTAAACACCAAAATTATTGATACCGGCCATCCGGAACGCGGTGATGTGGCGGTATTCCGCTATCCGCCACAGCCAACGATTAGCTATATCAAGCGTATCATTGGTTTACCCGGCGATCATATTGTTTATGATCATGGTCAGCTTATTATTAATGGTCAAAAAGTCGAAAAAGTTCCGGTAGAATTTAGCCGTGAAAAAGACCGTATGGATACACCAAATTCGATGTATCATAAAGAAACCATTGGCGAGCATACGTTCACCATGCGTGAACTTGAAAACGTGAATGTTGCACGTCAGGCACCATTTATTAACTATGTGGACAATGGCAAGTATTCCACTGAAAATGGATTATATTGGGAAATCAAAGTACCAGAAGGGCACTATTTCGCGATGGGGGACAACCGCGATCAGAGTGCTGATAGCCGTTTTTGGGGATTTGTTCCGGAAGAGAACTTAACAGGTCGAGCATTCTATATCTGGATGCATAAAGAGCCTGGCTTTAAAATGCCATCGTTTAATCGAAACGGAATGATTGATTAATTGTTTCAGTCAGGAAAATAAAAAATGAAACATCAACAGGGTGCTTCTTATATTGGAATTTTGGTTGCAATTGTAGGCTTTGCATTTCTTGCAAAAGTGGCAATTGCAGTGTGGGGGCCGTATTTCGATGACCGTATGGTTGATAACCAGGTTGAGGAGCTGCTTAAGACTGCTCCCGCCAACATGGCACCATCACAATTCAGTCAACAGATGGATCAGCGCTTACAGATGAATAATATTCGTGATCTGAAGTTTGATGACATTGCCCGAGTCACCAATACGGATGGCTTGCAGGTACACAAGAATTATGAAATTCGCAAAAATTTTGTAATGAATATCGATTTAGTGATGAAGTTTGAGAAAGAGTTTGATCAAAGCACAGTCAAAACTAAATGATGAACGTCTGACCAGACGAATTGGTTATCAGTTTAAACAGGCTGATTTACTTAAGCTGGCCCTGACTCATCGTTCAGTCAGTCATAAACATAACTATGAGCGCCTAGAATTTCTAGGCGATTCACTTTTAGGAATGATCATTGCGAACTATCTGTTCACAGCTTATCCGCACGAAAATGAAGGGCGCCTCACGCGTATGCGTGCGACCTTGGTGCGTCAGGAAGCGCTGGGTAGAATCGCCAATGATTTAAAACTTAGCCAGAATTTAATTCTCAGTACGGGTGAATTGAAATCTGGCGGTCATCATCGCGAGTCTATACTTGCAGATACGGTCGAGGCGATTATTGGTGCCATCTATGTTGATTGTGGCGATCTGAATATCCTGGAAGCGGTTGTGCTAAAATGGTATGAACCATATTTGGACAATATTGAGCCCACCGACCAGTTAAAAGACCCGAAATCACGCTTGCAGGAATATTTACAAGCTCGTAAAAAACCTCTCCCGGTTTACGAGGTGGTCGATATTCAGGGTGATGCCCCGAATCAACATTTCAAGGTGGAATGTCAGGTTCAGGGGATGTCAGTAATGACCGGGGAAGGTTCAAGCCGCCGATTTGCCGAACAGGCTGTAGCGGCAGATATTTTAAAACTTTTGGAGCATAAGTCTTAATGACTACTCATTCCGATCACATCGATGCTGATCACGAGTCGCAAAGCGACAGCAATGACTTGATTAGTCAATTCTTTAGTGCAGAAGGTACTGAGATTCCTTCGGATTATCGTAGCGGTTTTGTTGCGATTGTTGGCCGGCCAAACGTGGGTAAATCTACCCTGATGAACCATTTGCTCGGTCAGAAACTTTCCATTACTTCACGTAAGCCACAAACCACACGTCATAAAATTGTGGGAATTGATTCACGTGAAAAATCTCAGGCGGTCTTTGTGGATACGCCAGGGATGCACAAGAAAGAAGTCCGTGCCATCAATAAAATGATGAACCGTGCTGCACATTCGGCCTTACGTGATGTGAACCTGGTGCTGTTTGTGGTCGATGCACAGAAATGGACCCAGAACGATGAGCTTGTGCTGGAAAAATTAAAGAATGCCGAGATGCCGGTAATTCTGGTCATCAACAAGCTGGATACGTTTGAAAACAAGAATCAGGCCTTACCGCTGATTCAGGAACGTGCCAAGTTGATGAACTTTGCGGAAATCGTACCAGTATCTGCACTGCGTGGTGCCAATCTGGAGCATTTACGTGACACGATTGCCAAATACCTGCCATTTCAGCCACCGCTTTATTCGCTAGATCAACTAACAGACCGTTCAGAACGTTTCCTGGCTTCTGAAATTATCCGTGAAAAAATCATGCGCCAGCTCGGTGAAGAACTGCCATATGACCTGACGGTTCAGATTGAATCTTTTAAAATCGAAGAGCCGGTACTGAATGAAAAAACAGGGCGTATGAAGCCTGCCTGTACCTATATCGATGCCACAATTTTTGTTGACCGTCCGGGACAAAAAGCCATCGTAATTGGTGAAAAAGGATCTAAACTGAAAAAAATCGGTATGGATGCACGGGTGGATATGGAAAAAATGTTCGAGCAAAAAATCATGCTGACGCTTTGGGTGAAAGTCAAAGGCGGCTGGTCTGACGATGAGCGTGCATTGAAGAGCCTTGGTTATAGCGATATTTAATCACTGAAATTTTACAGGTAGAGTGCATGATGAAAGTTTTAGCCCTTATGGTATGTGTCTTGTTCTTGCAGGGCTGTATTCACAAAGTCGTGACTGTACCTGTAAAAGTGGCCTATAAAACCACAAAAGGGGTGGTCAAAGGTACTGCGGCCGTCGTTGGTGCCGTCATCCCGGACGGGGACGACGAAGATGAACAACAATCTAAAAAAGATCGTGATTAAGCCAGCAGTCTATGCGTAATGAAGTGCTGCATGGCTATTTGATTCATCATCGTAAATACCGCGAACGTAGCCATATTGTGTACCTGTTTACGCAGGAATATGGCCGGATGGATGGCATACTTCGACAAACTCCACCCCCTCAATATCAGCCGATCAGTTTGCAGGCTTCAGGAAAATCCGAACTGAAAAACTTTATCAAGCTTGAAATTGTTAATCAGCCTATTTTCTTTTTTGGTGATGCCTTCTTTTCCGGTTTTTATCTAAATGAAATTCTGCTGCGGCTGTGTCCCCTGGAAGTGGAAATGCCACAGACTTATGCCAAATATGGCGAAACGCTAGTGGCTTTGCAGCAGCTTTCTGTCCAGACTGATCCTCATAGTTATTTAAAGCAAATCCTGCGCCAGTTCGAGCATGTGCTGCTTGAAGAGTTGGGCTACGCTTTGGACTTTTCAGTCGATGCCAATCAGGTGCCTATCAATCCCTCGCAGCATTATTATTTTCAGTTAAATGATGGCTTTATGCCTACCGCCAAGCCATCTCGCTCAAATTTGTCGGGCCAGCAGATTTTAACCATGCTGCACTATGAAAGTGGTAGGGATTTTAGCCCAGAACAGTTACAATTACTGACGAAGCTTTATCGACAGGTGATTACTGCCTTGCTTGGCGATCGCCCCTTGAAAAGTCGACAATTGTGGATTCAAAACTCTCAATCTCAATCGTAGTTAGGAAGATATTATGGCTGCATTACTTGGTGTCAATATTGACCATGTCGCAACATTAAGACAAGCACGTGGTACGACCTACCCAGACCCAGTCAATGCTGCATTGATCTGCGAGCAGGCAGGTGCGGAGGGCATTACTTTGCATTTGCGTGAAGACCGCCGCCATATTCAGGATGATGATGTACGTCGTATGCGTCCCGTACTCAAAACCCGGATGAACCTGGAAATAGCGGTGACGGATGAAATGGTGGCTTTTGCCAAGGAAATTCAGCCACAGCATGTTTGTTTTGTGCCGGAAAAACGCCAGGAAGTCACTACCGAAGGTGGGCTGGATGTGGTTGGTCATTTTGAAGATGTGAAAAAGGCGACTCAGGAATTAACAGCGATTGGTTGTGATGTTTCACTGTTTATTGATGCCGATCTGGCACAGATCGATGCCGCAGTGGCATGTGGTGCGCCAACAATTGAGATTCATACCGGTGCCTATGCCGATGCAGAAACACCAGCAGCCCAGCAGGCTGAGCTTGAGCGTATTATTCAAGGCGCTGAATACGCAGTTTCTAAAGGTCTAGTGGTCAATGCTGGCCATGGCTTGAATCTGGATAATGTCACTCCGATTGCTGCCATTCCACAGATTCATGAACTGAATATCGGTCACTCCCTGATTGCAGATGCTGTCTTTGTTGGTTTGGCGCAGGCAGTGCAAGAAATGAAAGCCGTAATTAAAGCTGCCCGCTAAGATTAAAAGATCGTTATGTCAAATATAAATTATGATGAACTCATGAAGCCCGTGATTGGCTTCCTGGGTTGTGAAACGCCGCAAGCCTGGCTCAATGAAGCACTGAATAATCTGGATATTCTGATGCAGGATCATGCCAACTGTGAGAAAAAAGCCGCCAGTACGGCGATGAATCTGATGTTTCGTTACAGTTTCTTTGTAGATTTGCAGGTGAAACTGGCACAGCTGGTCCGTGAAGAGATGCTGCACTATGAGCAAGTGCTGGAATTTATGAGCAAACGTGGTCAGCAATGGATTGGTCTTAGTGCGGGGCGTTATGCAGGTGGCCTACGTAAAGAAATTCGGACCTATGAGCCAGAAGCCCTGATTGATGTATTGATCATTGGTGCCTTTGTGGAGGCCCGTTCTTGTGAGCGTTTCTATGCACTTGCACCTTTGGTCGATGAAGAGCTGGGCCGTTATTATCGTTATCTGCTGAAATCCGAATCCCGCCATTATGAGGATTATCTGGCACTGGCGATGGATGTGGCAAAAACCGCAAAATGGAAAAATCCAGAAGAGAATATCCGGAGCCGTATTGAGCATATCCGGGAAGTAGAGAAGAATCTGATTTTAAGTCCAGATAAGCTTTTTCGTTTTCATAGTGGTGTGCCCGTACAGGCAGCATAAGTTTGACATGATGCAAGCGGGACAAAGTTCCCGCTTTTTCTTTGGGCTGAAGTTGATTAAATAGAGGCTTTATTTAACCCAAAATATTTTTATTCTATAATTAAATATAAAAATCAGAAACTTATAGATAGATAGGAATAAGAGGGCTATTGGGGTATATTTAAGATAATACTATGTTTTTTATCTGGTTTTAGGTATTTTGGTTGTGTGTACTGCCATATAGGCAGCTTAGAAATTCATAAGTAAAGCTGCCTGCATCCTCAGAAGGTGTACTGCCATATAGGCAGCTTAGAAATTGCCTGCAATAAAAGGCTTGTACTTTTGAGCGTGTACTGCCATATAGGCAGCTTAGAAAATCCACTTTAAATGCTGGAAATGGCAACTTACGTGTACTGCCATATAGGCAGCTTAGAAAAAATTGATCATGCTGTGCTATATGCTTTGAAAGTGTACTGCCATATAGGCAGCTTAGAAAAATGTGCAAGCAAAAGCATAGAAATATGCTTTGTGTACTGCCATATAGGAAGCTTAGAAATTAATGGTGTATCATTTGCAACAACTGTGTCAGTGTACTGCCATATAGGCAGCTTAGAAAACTGGTTACTTCTTTTACATCCTTGTGACCAAGTGTACTGCCATATAGGCAGCTTAGCAAAGCGAGTTGATGATTTTAAGGTCGCTAAAAGAAGGGAGGGCATAAAATAGAAAATAAAAAAGCCCGCTTTAATGCTGCGGGCTTTCTTGAATTTGGCTCTCCCACCTGGGCTCGAACCAGGGACCTGCGGATTAACAGTCCGTCGCTCTACCGACTGAGCTATGGGAGAATCTGCATGCGATTATAGAGACATTTTGACAAGGGTCAAGCAAAAACTTTCATATTTATGACAAATCATATTTATCTGATTTTAATTTAAACAATTGCATAAAAATATTGAAAAATACTTGTCAGGAGAATATCCAGTTGCTAGATTGAATCCATAAAGTCGTTTGATCAAATGGTCAAACAGTGTGGATTTAAACCGACTTGCCAGCACAAAAATGGCTAAACTGGAGAAAGCGAATGAATACGCTCACAATCCCCCAAATTTTCGCGCAGTGGTCTTTCTATCAAGAGCATTATCTCGATATTATTCAAGATTCGAGCCAATATTTTACTCCTGTTACAGGTGCTGAAATCTGTTTATGGCCCTTAGCGAATCAACAGTTATATCTCGGGGATCTCTTGCAACTGTGGTTTTCAGAAAAATGGTTGGCTAAAAAAGAACCGCAGTTCAGTTTTGAAATATTCCTGCATGTTCCTGAAGTCTCAAAAAAAGATTTATATATTTATGCAATTTCAGGTAATTTTTTGACTGGATCGAATCAATCTAAAGTTTGGCAGGCATCGACTGGCCAAACTCAGGAGTTGAGTCTGGCGCATATCTCGAAACATTATTTTGAATATCGTGCTTTAACCCGACCGAAATCTGTGAAACTTGCAGATAGACTGGGGGCGCTTTAAAGCATAATGTACTGTAAATATTTAACGAAGAATCATACATGTGGCTGTTGCGTGTGCATAAAGTTTGCCATCTTCATCCACAATTTCTCCTTCTGAAATCGCAAGATTTTTACTCATATTAATCAGCTTGCCAATAGCAGTCAGCGGTTGGTTTTGTGGAACAGGGCGGCACATTTTAATATTCAGATCAATGGTGCCATATCCAATGCCTGCTTCTAAAGCGCTGTGAACAGCACAACCTGTTACGGTATCGAGTACGGTTGCAGCAAAGCCACCGTGTACACCACCTAAAGGGTTTAAATGACGTTGATCAGCCTGTACTTCAAAGGTGACCTGTCCACTTTCAATTACGGTTGGTTTCATGGGGATCGTCTGGCTGATACTGGCAGGAGGAATATGGCCGGCGGCCATGGCTTGCAGAAGTTGTAGTCCGGTCATTTCTTTAGGATTCATGGTTATTCCTTTGCGTCACTGTTTTATCAATATGATTAGATTGTTATTTACAAATTTTCAAGTTCTAAAGTAGAACTTGTGTCGAGAGGAGTCAATTGTTTAAAGTAGAGTCAGTAAAATAATTCTCCGCGGACTTACATTTATGAAATGGACTGAAGCAACTGAGCAAAACTGTCCGATTGCTAAAAGTCTGGCAATTTTTGGTGATCGCTGGACCTTGTTAATTATTCGTAATGCCTTTTTAGGCATGACCCGCTTTGAACAGTTTCAGCAGAATCTGGGCCTGACCCGTCATGTGTTATCTGATCGTCTGTTGCGTCTGGTGAATGAAGGGATTTTAGTTAAACAGGCCTATGTTGACCGGCAGCAGCGTTTTGAATATGTACTGACTGAAAAGGGGAAGGCTTTGGCGCCTATGTTGCAAGCCATGATGCAATGGGGTGTAAACTGGACTGATGCTCAAGTCCCAGAAAAATATCGTGATGCTTTAACAGCTGTAAATGTTTAAAATTAAAAAACCCGCACTCATATCATGACCGCGGGTCTCTTTAATCTAATAATTTAGATTATTTTGCAGCTTTTTCAGCTTCAATTGAAGCAATCGCTTCATCAACGCCTTCAATAGAGTCAGCCGCTTTCTTAATACGTGCAAGCGCATCGACCAGTACTTCATCAGCAGTTGCATAAGAGATACGCATGAAGCCACCCAAGCCGAATGCATCGCCAGGAACAACTGCAACACCCGTTTCTTCCAGTAACCAGGCAGAGAACTCTGTGCAAGATTTCAAGCCTTTGGCACGAATCAACGGTTTGATGTTGGCATAAGCATAGAAAGCACCATCAGCAGGTAAGCAAGAAATACCCTTGATGTCATTCAAGCCATTGACCACGAGGTCATGACGACGTTTGAAAGCTTCAACCATTGGCTCAAGTACATCTTGAGGACCGTTCAATGCAGCTTCTGCCGCAACTTGTGAAATCGAAGTCGGGTTAGAAGTTGATTGAGACTGGATTTTTTTCATCGCGCCGATAAGTTTTGCAGGACCCGCTGCGTAGCCGATACGCCAGCCAGTCATTGCATAGGCTTTAGACACACCGTTTAATACGATGGTGCGCTCATAAAGATCTGGTGCAACTGTTGCGATGTTATAGAACTCGTCAGTCCAGCGGATTGGCTCGTACATGTCATCCGAGGCAATAAAGACGTCTGGATGTTTGCGTAATACCTCAGCCAAAGCTTCAAGCTCAGCTTTGGTATAAATCATGCCTGTCGGGTTAGATGGACTGTTTAATACCACCAGACGGGTTTTTTCAGTGATGGCCGCTTCTAATTGTGCAGGGGTAATTTTGAAACGTTGCTCTTCACCACATTTCACAATTACTGGTACACCTTCAGCGATGATGACCATATCTGGATAGCTAACCCAGAATGGCGCAGGGATAATCACTTCATCGCCTTTATTTAACAGGGCAAGCGCCAGGTTAAAGAAAGATTGTTTACCGCCACAAGATACCAGAATCTGGTTCGCTGCATAGTCAAGGTTATTGTCACGTTTTAATTTAGCAATGATTGCTTTTTTAAGACCTGGCGTGCCGTCAACAGCGGTGTATTTGGTGAAACCGTTGTTAATCGCTGCAATTGCTGCATCTTTGATGTGTTGCGGTGTATCAAAATCTGGCTCACCTGCGCCCAGACCAATGACATTATGACCGGCAGCTTTTAATTCAGCAGCCTTATTCGTCACAGCAAGGGTTGGGGACGGTTTGATGGCATTTACACGATCAGAGAGACGTACGTCCACGGCAGTATTCCTTCTTATGGGGATTAAAAAATAAAAAGCACATTATCTTAGCTCAAAATACTCAATATAGGGCAAAAGAATTTGAAAAACTTGATGAAAAAATAGAGGAGTTGTCAAAGTTTATCCTGAGTTAAAAATGCTCAGGCAAAGCCCGATGTGCTTTATTTATAAGTTTAATATTTGATTAATAGATGAAATATAAAATAAAAATGGCCACTTTAAAGTGGCCATTGCTCTGTTTAAGACTTGCAGTTATGCGGTAAAACGTGACAAATCTTCTTCGGGACGAGCGGTGAGGACTTCAACACCATCTTTTGTTACTAAAAGAGTGTGTTCATATTGTGCTGATAATTTATGGTCTTTGGTGACTACGGTCCACTTATCCCCCAGTAGTTTGGTTTGCCAAACGCCGGCATTTACCATCGGTTCAATCGTAAAAGTCATGCCTTCTTCAAGGATCATGCCGGTATTCGGTTGGCCATAATGAAGTACCTGCGGTTCATCGTGGAAAGTCGTGCCGATGCCATGACCACAATATTCACGCACTACACTAAAGCGTTCAGATTCAACATATTGCTGAATCGCATGGCCAATATCACCGATGGTTGCACCCGGCTTAACTACAGCGATACCCCGGTACATGGCTTCCTGTGCCACTTTGCAGAGACGGTTGGCCAAAATTGAGGTTTCGCCACCGACGATATACATCATGTTGGTATCACCATGGAAACCATCCTTGATGACAGTTACATCAATATTCAGGATGTCACCTTTTTTCAAGGTTTTGTTTTCCGAAGGAATCCCATGACAAACCACATGGTTCACCGAAGTACAGATGGTGTGCTGAAAAGCAGGACGACCAGGAGCCGCACCATAGCCCAGACAGGCCGGAATTGCGTCTTGTACATTGACAATATAGTCATGACAAATCGTATCCAGTTCCAGGGTGGTGACGCCGGGTTTGATATGCGGTTTGATCATATCCAAAACTTCTGCTGCCAGTCGTCCAGCCACGCGCATCTTCTCGATATCTTCTGCGGATTTGATTAAACGAGGGGGAGCTTGATAAGTCGTGTTCATGATCTCTAAAAACTTTTGGAAATTTGTGTGTAGCTATGGTATAAATAGCCGCCCATTTTATCAAATGCTTTTTCGTGAATATATTTGCGAGGCTAGATGAATGGTGTATTAAAATCCGCACATATATCGACACATTACTCTGGGTGCCCTACGGGGTGGAGAATGCGGATATATGGAGGCCTAACCCAAACTTTAAGGTAAAGAAAATGGCAGATTACAACGTAAGCATGCGCGACCTTCTTCAAGCAGGCGCACACTTTGGTCACCAAACACGTTTTTGGAACCCAAAAATGCGCGAATACATCTTCGGCGCGCGCAACAAAATTCACATCATTAACCTTGAGCACACTGTTCCTGCGTTAAATGATGCTTTGAACTTTGCTAACAACTTGGCTAGCAAAAAGAACAAAGTTTTGTTCGTTGGTACTAAACGTGCAGCTTCTGCAATCATCCGTGAACAAGCGCAACGTGCTGGTCAGCCATATGTAGACCACCGTTGGTTAGGTGGTATGTTGACGAACTGGAAAACACTTCGCCAATCTATCAACCGTTTAAAAGACCTTCAAACTCAATCTCAAGACGGTACTTTCGCTAAGCTGACTAAACGTGAAGCTTTAGAGCGTAGCCGTGAGATGGAAAAACTTGAGCGTGCTTTAGGCGGCGTGAAAAACATGGGTGGTTTACCTGACGCATTATTCGTAATTGACGTTGACCACGAAGCGATTGCAATTAAAGAAGCCAAAAACCTTGGTATTCCTGTAATTGGTATCGTTGATACAAACTCTAACCCAGACAACGTAGACTACGTTATTCCGGGTAACGACGATGCGATCCGTGCAGTAACTCTTTATGCTTCTGCTATGGCTGATGCGATTATTGCTGGTAAAGAATACGCTCAATCACAAGCAAATGCACAAGCTAAAGCAGAAGAAGCTCCAGCTTCTGAGGCTTAATGCGTTTGACGCTAGCTTGTCATTTTTGCGACATGTGACAGTGGCAAAGTAAGCGTTAAGTATGCAGGCGGCCCATGAGAATCCTCTGGGCCGTTTCTGTTCTAAAAGATTTCATTTTCTACCGTATTTAGGAGATAAACATGACTGCAGTTACAGCAAGCATGGTTAAAGAGTTGCGTGATCGTACAGGTCTTGCAATGATGGAATGTAAAAAAGCATTGACAGAAGCGGGCGGTGATATCGAACTGGCGATTGACAACCTTCGTAAATCTGGTCAGGCAAAAGCTGCTAAAAAAGCAGGTAATATTGCTGCTGATGGCGCGATTACCATTGTTCAAGAAGGTAACAAAGCAATCCTTCTAGAAGTAAACTGTCAAACTGACTTCGTTGCTAAAGACGCAAACTTTGCTGATTTCTCTAACAAAGTTGCAGCAGCTGCACTTGCTGCCAATGAAACTGACGCTGCTAAAATTGCTGAACTTAAACTTGAAGATGGTGCGACTGTTGAAGAAGCACGTATCGCTCTTGTTCAAAAAATCGGTGAAAACATCCAGGTACGTCGTGCTTCAATCCTTGAAGGCGAAAAACTGGCTGTTTATAAACACGGTCTGCGTATCGGTGTTGTTGTATCTTACACAGGTGATGCGGATACTGGTAAAGGCTTGGCAATGCACATTGCTGCATTCAATCCGGTTGCCGTAAATGCTGAACAGGTTCCAGCTGATCTGATCGCGAAAGAGAAAGAAATTGCTGAAGCGAAAGCACTTGAATCTGGCAAACCAGCAAACATCGTTGAAAAGATGGTGGTAGGTTCTGTTGAGAAATACCTGAACGAAGTTGTTCTTGAGCGTCAAATGTACGTAATTGACAACGACAAAAAAGTTGCTGACGTTCTGAAAGCAACAGCTACTACTGTAGCTCAATTCGTTCGTTTCGAAGTGGGTGAGGGTATCGAGAAGAAAGCTGAGCTTTCTTTCGCTGAAGAAGTTGCTGCTGCTCAGGCTGCTGCACAATAATTCGGTTAAGAATTTAAAAAAGCCCCATTTGATGGGGCTTTTTTTGGCCTGAACAAAATTTTAGAGGGTGAATCGGTTATTCACTGACTTTAAACCCAGCGTACAAAATAATTTGCTTTAAAGGGTTTTGAAGTTACGCAACAAGCTATGGGAAAGGGCCTAAATTTACCGGGAAAACCGATTGCGGAATAGCACTTTCCCGGATTTATAAGTGTAATGATATTACATACGCTTCAAGTGGGCTGTAAGGCCTCAGATTGACGAGATCTCCAAGATGGTAGGACTTTACCTAGATATGCATCCATGCACCAGATTGGGCCAATGAGAAGGAATTGCAGGTCTTTAAAGAAAGAGGGCTTTTTACCTTCAATTTTATGACCATAAAACTGACCAATCCAGGCAAAAATGAAAAGAACAATAAAGAATCCGCTGCCCATCGGTAAAATCCAGATCAGCCAAGCCATGACCAGCGTCAGTGCTGCCATCGCGACAGCCAGTACAATATCAAGGCGAGCATAGAAGATAAACGCTAAAGCCAAGAGCACAGCCGTTAGTAGAGCGCTAAAATGCGCCAGAATACCGATAATCGAAAAATAAATAGTCGGGACACACACCCAGTGAATCAGTTTATTGGTTTTATTCTGGTGGCTTTCGCTATATTCAGCAAACCATTCCGATACTGTTTTCATTTTTCGCTCCATCCTTGAACATATTCTAATTAAATCTGAATATAGAACAGAAGCAAGCGTTGGTCAAAATGAAATCGATAGCAGGCAAGTTGATCAAGTTGAAGTTTCGGAAAAAAACTAAGGTCTAGGGTTTTGGTATCAATAAAAAAAGCCGCATATTACCTGCGGCTTTTGTTAAATGTATTGCAAGTTAAATCTTAAGAATTTGGACCGGCAACACGTTCAATATTTACGTTTGCAGTTCCGGCACTGGTGATTCCCAGCTGCTTTGCTGCACCGTAAGAAAGGTCAAGAACACGGTTGCCATGGAATGGACCACGATCGTTTACTTTCACAACGACACTTTTACCATTGTTCTTGTTCGTGACACGGATATAACAGTTCAACGGCAAGCTACGATGGGCGGCTGTTAAAGCATTCATATCGAATGTTTCACCGCTTGCTGTTTTACGGCCATGGAATTGACGGCCATACCAGGATGCAGTACCTGTTTGGCTAAACTTGCGTACTGTCTTGGAAGCAACAGTATTCAGCTTTTCAATCACTGAAGGCTCTTCTGCAGGTATTTCAATTTTTGCTGCAATGGTTTCACGACGAACTTTATCGCCTGAACGTTCAGTGATTGAAAGACTGTTCAAATTGGTGAAATTTGAATTGAAGCTTTGAGCTTCTTTATTTAACACTCGTGCAGCTAGACGAGAATTGTCATTTTCATGATTGAATGAAGATGACGGAACCATATCTGCCTGTGACTGGGCCAGTGTGACCGTCGCGGCAATAGCCATAAAATACTTCAAAAAAGAAGAATGCATCGAATCAACTCCTAACAGCATATTTAGATTGATTTGTCTAAGTTATTGAAAAATCAACCAAACCTGCCTGACATTTAACTTATGCAACTACATTTAACGAAAAGGATGATATTCATGCTGACAATAAGCTGTCTAGTATTTAATTAAAATATTGAAAAAAAGAACGTAAAATACACAGTGATTGATTAAAAAATAATCAATATTGTAACATTGTATTAAAAACGCCTATTTATCGCTCATATTTTCTTATAAAAAACTTGACTTTAATAATTTGTAGCAAAAATTACTGTTATCGGCTCGTAATTTCTGTACCTAAAAGCCATAAAGCGGTCGCATACATGCGGCTGCGGTTATAGGTCGTAATTACTTGAAAATTAGGATAAGTAATATAGTAAATTGGCCCAGAGCTTTCTTGTAATTGAATCAGGCTCACCATGTCCAGATCGTCAATTTTTACGATCGGATTCATCGGGCTGACTCCTTGGCTTTTTAGTACTCCATAAGGTACAGGCTGGGTTAAATCCTTGGCAATCACTGCCTCTGGATTAGAGCCACTATAACGCGCCGGAAATGCCACTGGCTGGTTGCGCTGCCAGCCATACTGGGCCAGATAGTTGGCAATGGAACCAATTGCATCCACAGCAGAATTACGCAGGTCAATATGACCATTACCATCATAGTCCACACCAAATTTTGGAATATTGCTTGGCATGAATTGTGGGTAGCCAATCGCACCGGCATAGGAACCGACCACTGATGAAGTTGGAATGCCATCTGTATAGGACCAGGCGATTAAAGCCGCCAGCTCATCCTGGAAATACTGTGCACGACGCTCATAGCCAAAACCTAAAGTGGCTAGGGCATCACGGGTAATAAATGAGCCTTTGTTGCTCCCAAAACCAGTTTCTACTCCCAAAATGCCTAAAATGATCGCCTGAGGTACTCCAAATTGCTGCTCAGCACGGTTAAGGGTATCTGCATACTGCTGTTTAAAACGTACGCCACGCTGAATGGTAGACTCAGCCAGAAAATTGGTTTTATAGGCATACCATGGCTTACTTTCGCCCGGACGATTCATGATATTGATAATATTCGGAAGATTTTTTGTCCCAGCCATCGCGGAATCGATTTGCCCTGCGGTCAGGCCGTATTTTTGCATGGTACTTTGTTTAAAGCTGGCATAGGAAGGATGATGTTGAAAGTCATTGGCAGAAACAATACTGCTGCTCAGGCCCAAGGTGGCAAATAGAATTGAATATTGTTTCAATTTTTTATATAAATCAAATTTCAACATCTTGCTATGATTTCCAAATTTCTGGTGAGTTTGTGGCTATGTCATTTGAATCATGCCGCAAAAATAGAAGAATTTGTTTTTCTCAATTTTCCGGCTTAAAGCTGTGAATAAAGATAACATTGCCGCGAATATGAGTCATAGAAAGTGTGGTAAAAATAAAGAAATGTTGGCTGTTTTTAAAGCACATTTCATTTTTATGGCCTTTAACTGTAACAAGCTATTTCATGGAGACTAAAAAGCCTGACCGGAGTCAGGTTTTTTAAAGGGAGCATGTTCAGGCTGAGACATTACTCGGTATAGAACAAGGTGTCATGATATTCCGCCATAATCTGCAATTCTTCTTTGGTTAAATTCAGAATGATTTTATCAGCGGCAATATTAACGGCTTTAATTACGGCAGCAGCGCCAATATCTGCTGCTTTGCGTTTGATCATCCCCAAATCGAGGGTTTTATTAAAGTCGACCATAAAATGACGTACAGTGGCTTCAGCAAACTGTTTATACAGGTTACTCAGCGTTTGCTTGTCTACCGTATTGCCAGCTTTGAGTTCAGCAAATTGGTGCTTCAGATTAGTGACCAGACTGGCGTCGAGCGTTTCACCGATACGCATATGGCCAGCCGGGTCTTTGAACAGACTACGCTCAGAGAAGGCAATCGACTCTTTCACCACCTCATTTGATGCTTTACCCAGCAACTGCTTGAGTAAAACTGCAACAGTCGACTTGATATAACCCGCCAGTTTTTCTGCCGTATCACGCTTGTCGCTGGCAGGAAAACGGCGTACCAGTTCCGTGAGAATCGCGTCGAGGATTTCATCATTAATCATCAATGCGGTTTTGTCACGTAAAGGATAAAGCGGTTCACTTGAGTTTTTATTTTTCTGTGCAGTCTGAATAGTATTTAATAGTTCTGCAGAAGGAATAAAACCAAAAAATGGCATTGTTAAACCTCAATGTTTTTTATTGTCGCGCTAAACGTATAGGGCGAGGCATCCATGTTGAATCCGATACACGACAAGGATTGATGTCCAATCCACCACGACGTGTATAGGTGGCGTAAACCATCAGCTTTTCTGGTTTCAGCTGTTGCCAGATGTCGGCAAACATCTGTTCCACACACTGTTCATGAAAACCATTGTGCTGACGATAAGAGATAATATAAGCCAATATACTCTTATAACAAGGTTTTTTGCCCTGATAACGTATAAAAACTGTTCCCCAGTCTGGCTGGCCAGTCACCGGGCAATTACTTCTGAGCAAATGAGAGTAAAGCTGGATTTCGCCTTCTTGTGGATTTTCCAGATCCAAAGCCAGCAGGTTGGCATTGGGATGATTTTCCAGACGTTCTGGCACCAGATCATCAATAGAAATGCCTTCCGGCTTGGAAACTTCAAGCTCATCTACCTGAAACAGTTCTAGCGTCACTTCCGCTTCAGCCACGCGGGATAAATCCTGTTCTACCGTCTGGATAAAGGCATCTTTTGAGTTGAACGTCGTAAAGTTCAGGCTATTAAAGTAGAGTTTTAAAGATTTGGATTCGATCAGGTTGGGTGAAGATGCCGGCAGGGCAATCCGGCCAATGGCTACTTGCGGGATGCCGACTGCATTTAACCAGGAAATTTCAAAGACATGCCACCAGTCTTTGCCTTGCTGAATGGCATCTACATGGGCATAGTTTTCACGGGCAGGTGCGCGTGAAATAGGGAACAGAACATCGGGTTGATATTCTGTCGGGTAGTTGGTGTCTTTACCAAGAAGAGATTGTTCTACACTCATTATTCACGCATTCCTGAACCACGGGAGAGTAAATGATAGGCAAGCATATACAGTGCTGCACAACATAAGCTGATTACTGTCAGTGAAACGGCAACATTGACATCGCTATGACCTAAAATGCCATAGCGGAAGGCATTGACCATGTACACCACAGGATTAATCAAAGATAAATTTTGCCAAAATGGACCGAGGGCTGAAATTGCATAAAACACCCCGCCTAAATAGGTCAGCGGCGTCAATACAAATGTCGGGATGATTGAGATATCATCAAAAGATTTGGCATAGACTGCATTGATAAAACCGCCCAGAGAAAAGAGCAGGGAGGTAATCAGTACAGTATAAATGGTGACGAACCAGTTGGTAATAGATAAATCTGCAAAAAACAGACTCATTACACTGACAATTATGGCGACCAGTACACCGCGGGTGACACCGCCCAGCACATGACCCCATAACACGATGTGCAGAGGTACGGGGCTCATGATTAGCTCTTCAATACTTTTCTGGAATTTTGAGCTAAAAAAACTGGAAGAGACGTTGGCATAACTGTTGGTAATGACGGCCATCATAATCAAGCCGGGCACAATGAACTCCATATAGCTGTGGCCACCCATTTCCCCAATTCTTGAACCGACCAGATTGCCGAAGATGACAAAGTACAGGCTCATGGTAATGGCTGGGGGTAACAAAGTCTGTGGCCAGATCCGCATAAAGCGGCGGATTTCTTTATACAGAATGGTATATAAGGCGATACCTAGCTGATTCATGTTCATTCTGCCGCTCCATCCAGATTTTTTTCAACCATTTTTACGAATAGCTCTTCCAGACGATTGGATTTATTACGCATACTGCGAACCTGGATGTTTTGTGATTCGAGTAACTGGAACAGATCATTCATGGTATGGGCCTTATCCAGGGTAATTTCCAGAGTCAACGGGTCAATCAGATTAAAACGGACGCCGATAATATCCAGACTGAGGGGCTCAATTGGGGCGGCCAGATCGAAAATAAAAGATTCTTCATTGAGCTGGTTGAGGAAGTTTTTCATGCTGGTATCTTCTTTAATGACCCCGCGATCAATGATGGCTATACGACGACACAACATTTCTGCTTCTTCCAGATAATGAGTGGTCAGAATAATAGAAGTGCCATTTTCATTCATTTCATTCAGGAAATCCCACATGGAACGGCGTAGTTCGATATCGACACCCGCAGTAGGTTCATCCAGAATCAGTAATTTGGGTTCATGCATCATCGCACGGGCAATCATTAAACGGCGTTTCATTCCCCCTGAAAGCATACGTGCCTGGGTCGAACGTTTATCCCATAAGCCGAGTTTGTTTAAATATTCTTCTGCTCTGGCTTGCGCCATTTTTTTAGGGATACCGTAATATCCGGCTTGAGTCACCAGAATATCAAAGGTTTTTTCAAACTGGGCAAAGTTAAACTCCTGTGGAACTACCCCTAGACACTGTTTGGCTTTAGAGGGCTGAGTGTCGAGGTCATAACCAAAAATCTCAACCGTGCCAGAGCTTTTTCTTGTTAATGAGCTGATGATGCCAATCGTGGTCGACTTTCCTGCACCATTGGGACCCAACAGCGCATAAAACTCACCTTCCGGTACATTTAAGTTAATTCCTTTCAGTGCCTGAAAACCATTTCTATAGGTTTTCGATAAATCCCTCAATGTCAGTGCATCAGTCATGGATATCTCAAATGGTGAAAAGTTAAGATATTGTGAGTGATCTTGCAAAATAAGCCAAGTCATCCACTTGGGATTCTATGTTGCGTTTTTGGAATATTGTATAAAGCATAGGCATAAAGTTAAATAACTTAGAGATAGGTGCTTTACCTTGCTGATTTTTTTGTTATGATGTGCGTCGCGCGCTCATAGCTCAACTGGATAGAGTACAGGTCTCCGAAGCCTGTGGCGTGGGTTCGAGTCCCGCTGAGCGCACCACTATTATTTATAAAATCAATACCTTATCTATATCTTGGCGTGCTCTATATTGTCTCAAGAAAAAACCGCTATTTTTATGGTAACTGCATACTATCTTCTGTATCAAATCCCAATCAAAAACTTTAAAAATTATGAAGTAGGCTTAATGGGTAAATAAAAGGTCTATTAAAATCCAGCTTATGAAGTGTCTTGTTTACCTTTAGTCACGTTTGGGACAAAAGTTTTTTAAAAAAAAGATGGCTTTTGAGTTATGAGAGAAATTTAATCTACAGTCCTTTTTTATTTTTTTAAATATTTTTAGAATAAAAGCTTTAATACACACCAGCCAATAAAAGCCACCTGCGTATTTATACAGATGGCTTTTGATATGCTCTGGCCCTACATGGCTTCTTGCTGTTTAGGGTCTTCTAAATAACTTTCCAATGAGTCATCAAGCGCATATAACCAAGGGGTATGGTGCGGTTGAGCCATTTTTCCTGTCATCACCGAGCGATATACTTTATCTCTGAAGCCCATAATATTTTCTTTTTTATGCTTTTTCCACTGCATGAAAATATTATGTACTGCATCAATATCAAAAGATGGATAATCGGTTTGTGCAATTAACTGTTTGATATAGTCGCCTTGAAACTTCGCAGACTGTTCCTCGGTTATTAATTGCTTCTCTTTCTGATGCAGGGCTTGGGTATGCTGTTGCATTTCTGCAACCTCAGGTAAGGCGATCTTGCCTAAAATAATATCGCGTACATACCAGGCTTGGGCATCAAACATATTAAAGGTATACCACTGATCCTGCATGCCTAGATAAAATAAGCGCGGATTTTTCTCCCATACCACCCCTTGATATAAGCCCAGAGGGTACAAGCAGTTATGGGTTCTTAAGCGCAACTTGTCTTCAATGAAGGGGAAATGGTGCAGATAGCCAGTACATAAAATAATGGCATCAACCTTTGCTGAGCTGTTATCTCCGAAATAGGCTGTATCTTCATCTACGCGAACAAGCTGCTTTTTTTCTGACCAGTTTCTAGGCCATTTAAAGCCCATAGGCTTGGTGCGATAACACGTGTAAATCTGTTTAGCACCATACTTATAACATTGAGAACCAATATCTTCAGCTGAATAACTGCTGCCCACAAGTAAAACAGATTTTCCTTTAAATTCACGAGCATCACGGAAATCGTGAGCATGTAAAACTCGCCCATGGAAGCGGTCGAATCCTTCATATACAGGAACATGTGGGGTAGAGAAATGTCCAGAGGCAACGATGACATAATCAAACTGCTCTGAGTAATGACATTGGTTCTGATAGTCTTCTACAGAAACTGTAAATTGCTGGCTATGTTCATCATAGCTAATCTGTTGTACTGCGGTATTAAACCTCACCTGATCTTTAATATTGGCTTTTTCTGCACGCCCTTTAATGTAATCCCAGAGAACTTCACGGGGGGGATAAGACGCGATTGGCTTTTTGAAATGTTCATCAAAAGTATAATCGGCGAATTCTAAAGCTTCTTTAGGGCCATTCGACCATAAATAACGGTACATACTGCTGTGGACAGGTTCGCCATGCTCATCTATACCTGTACGCCAGGTATAATTCCATTGCCCACCCCAATCACTTTGTTTTTCAAAACATACAATTTCTGGAATTTCTAGACCTTTGGCCTTTGCTGATTGAAATGCTCTTAATTGGGCCATACCACTGGGACCAGCACCTATAATTGCAATTCGGTTCATCGCTATCTCCATTAGTTTTAACTTATGCATTCACCTCCAATTTTGAGTTTGGTCATTCAGGATCATAGATAAAAATAGATACAATCCTAACTGTATAGATGAATAAAAAATCTACTCAAAATAGGACATGAATTAAAAGATGAAGATATGTGCTAAATCACATTGAAAAGTTGAATTTAAGTTGGATTTATAAGAAACACACATCAAAGAAACTGCATATTATCATAATTCCTTATGAACTTTAAGGGTCTCATTAGAATTGTGATTAGGCCTTAGCAGTTAAAATGATTAATAAATGAGGTAAGATATTGGAGAGAGTATTAAAATACATGCTTTAAATTAAAATATTTTAATTGTTTTTCAATGGATTATATTTTTTTTATTACTAGAATAGGAAGGTATTAATATTTGACACTAATGCAGAAATAAACCCCGATTTTTCTGCCAGATTTACTGCTCATTTAGTCCCATCATCATATTAAATTATGCAGATAAATCAAAAAATATAAAAAATCTGATTAAATATATTAAGAGCCTGTTGTCAGGATAAAGAAGTATTAACAGATGATTATCATGAAGCAAGTATTTTAAATTATATGCAAACACTGGCTGAAATAAGAAGGTATCAAATAGTTTATAAACACGAGAAATTATAGCCGAGGTTTAATACTTAAATGATTCCATTGAGCTCAGTTAAAAACCCACTGCAATAGAGTGGGTTTTTTAGAGGTGGATGAGTGATGTTCTCAATAAAAGGTCATCTCAAGATGTCGGAATTTATTGAATAGTCACTTTTACAGGTGCTGCATATAGTGTATAGCTATAATTCGGTGCCATGGTGTAATTGTAGCGAGGCATTACATAGGCGGTACCTTTTTCACTAAATGTCACGGCTTGGCCTGATTGAGTGTATTTAGCGGATTGAGGTAAAACCAGCATTTCTTTAAATATATAGGTGGTTTTTTCTCCCACTTGAGTCGTGGTTTGACCAGAGATCTCTACAGGTTTGCCCACTGTGGCAGTAACTTCTGCAGGGGTCTTTAGCTTGACAATTAAATTAGAGGAATCATGTGCATAGTCAGTGGTTAGGCCATGAGTGCCTTGAACATACATACGATTGAAATCTTCTTTATTCAACCGGAATGTCCATGGCCAGAAGGTCACGCCACGTTGACTGGCAAGCGTCATGAGCTCTTTACTTAATCCCCCGAAAGATGGGTTAAATGTCGAGGAGTACTGTTGGGTGGCATCCAGAATACGACGGGTATTCACAATGTCGCTCTGGGCGGTTGGAGTATTGGTTAAGAAACCGGTGGATACGCCGGGTAACACATTCTTCATATGGAGGATTTGGGCACCACTGAAGCTAATGACGATAGATTGGTCATAGGCATCATGTTGATCTAGTAGTGCTTTAATGGCGGGTACAATTTCAGGTTTTGGACTCTTAATTTCAATAAAATTCACCACATGTGGATATTTCTTCACCTCTGTAAGTACTTCATCCATTGTTGGAATTTGACGCTGTTTGCCTAAAGTGCGTAATTCCCGAACTTCTGCCAAAGTCATTTCTTCAATCTTGCGCGCAACACCGGTGGTACGTGTAGTAGTGTCGTCATGCATTAAGACTACATGACCATCTTTGGTGATATAGACATCGTATTCAACGGCATCTGCACCGACCTCAATTGCTTTTAACATACTTTCTAGCGTGTTTTCGTCATCCAGTGCAGGGATACCACGATGCCCGGTAATTAGCGGCTTACGCAATAAGGTATTAGGTGCCATGCTCTTCATAAGATTCTGGAAAGTATCGGGCTGAGTGGTCAAAATCCCATTCACACCAGTCGTTAAAATTTGTGCGGCTGAAACTGGAGTGGTCGTGTTTGTGCTTGCCCAAGGGGTAATCAGTAAACGCTGTAAATGACTTACGACCTCTTGTTTCACTAAATGCGACGGTAAAATCACAATTTTAGAAAGTGAAGAGTTGGTATTGTGTGCAATTTGTACAATATCTTTACGGCTATGGGTTAATCCAGTGTGACGTGAATAATCCAATGCAGTACGAGAGCTTGGAAGAGCAAGACGAACTTTACGTAATAAATCTGCTTGATCAGACACAAAAGTGAAATCTGTCAAATCATAGTTTGTAGACAGTGCTTTTAATTGCGTGATGGTATTTTCATTTTTGATGGTTAAAAGAGGTAAGGTACGGCGGTTGCTATCATTCAAATAATCACGTAAATGCATAACTTTTTGATTATTTGCATTCAATAAATTGAGTTGCTCATCTAGCTGATATGCAATATGGGTGGCATTGACCGAGGCATTTCCGGTGAGAGGAGCCGGTTGAGCCAGCGTAGGAGCCATTGAAACAGGGAGGCGATGATCGATGATATCGGTCACTTTATTTGATTCAGGTAGCGCATCAAGCTGCTCGGTAATTTTTAGACGCTCTACTCGCATCAGCAGACCTGCTGTAGATAATCCAATGCCGCCTTGATCGAGACTATACGGTAGCGAAGTATCCAGTACCAGCTCATCATTGATATAGTGGCGTACACGTTTACCATGCACAATCACCGTGGCTTTATAAGTCTTGGTCGGGTCTATATTTTCTTTATACGCGGATTTGTGTAGGACATTCCAGGCATTGGTCGGTTGACGTAAAGCAAGTTCTAGACCGCTTGCACCTGTGGCATCGCCACGAATCGCAAATTGGTAATAGGGTGAAAATGCAGGTTCAGCATAGTGATCTGCAGCACGGTAAATAATACTTCCCCAGCGTCCGCCATTATTACGTTCCACATAGGCAAACTCCATATCGATACGATAATTACGCAACTTTTGATATTCTTGTGGCAGCATCACCAAGGTCATTTGCGTGTCGTTGGCACGACCATCTAAAAATAAGCTACCTTCGCTTAAATAGACTGTTCCAGCATTTGATCTTGGCATTGACCAGGTTGCAGGAATCTCCGTCATTTGGTCAAAGTTTTCATCCAGGTAAACTTCAGGAACTGGCACAGGTTGTTCTGGTGTTTCAGGCTCAGGATCTGGAACGGTAGGCTCTTCTGGGTTGACTGGCGGTTGCGTTGATGTATTTTCATCGTCACTTGAACAAGCGCTTAAAGTTAAAGCTAATAAAATAGCTGTTGTTAAGTGTGTAATTTTCATAAAGTACTTTTCTATAGAGAGGCTTCAAAAACGTTTCTCACCTTAAAACAGCTTGGTTACATTTCTGTTGATTTGTCATAAACTAAAAATTTAATTACATATTAAATATTTATGAAATTTATATGATGGTCATAGCGACATGATGAAATGAAAGATTTTATTTTTATACATTTTTGAATGGCGAGATAATTCGACTTGAATTGATCAGGCTCTTTTGGACACGTCACTCTTGAAAGAGCCGTTATGTATAGTTTGGAAGGGTCAGGAGATGAGTATTTTGGCTTGCTCTAAATAGCTCTGCATTTGCGTCATGCTCTTAACCCCGGCAATACGCTGGATAATGTTGCCTTGATAAAAAATTAAAGTCGAAGGTAAGCCATATACTTGATAGCGCAAAGTCAGAATAGGCGATTGATCAATATTGACCTTACCAAACTTGATGTTTGGCTCGGCGTGCATTTGAGTCTTCGCCCATTGTTCAAAGACAGGAGCGTTTTGCACACAGGGCGCACACCAGTCTGCATAAAACCGGATAATTGCAAGGCCGTCATACCACTCAAAGTCAGTATAGTTGTTTTCAGTGTATTCAATAATGTCTGCCATAGTAGGTCTATTATCCTGCGCCTAAATATGGACATGATTATACATAAGTCCATTGCTGTTCAATCTGCTGCATTTATATGTTCAAATAGTTTTAGAGGCTTGAATAGTCAATCATTGAAAAAGGAAGAACATATGACACCCACCACCATGCAGCAGGTCATTATTACCGAGCCGGGCGGTATCGATAAATTGGCTTATGAAACGGTTGCGATCCCCGAAGCCAAAGCAGATGAAGTTCTGGTGAAAGTTCATGCTTTTGGTATTAACCGTCCAGATATCTTGCAGCGTCAAGGTTTGTATCCAATGCCGAAAGGCGTAACACCCGTCCCGGGCCTTGAAGTCGCGGGTGAAGTGATTGCAGTCGGTAGTGAGGTAAGCCAGTTTAAAGTTGGTGATAAAGTCTGTGGCCTGACCAATGGTGGTGGTTATGCGGAGTATTGTGTCGTACCAGAAAGCCAGACCTTGACCATCCCGGAAGGTGTAAGCTTTACACAGGCAGCAGCCATTCCAGAAACCTTTTTCACCGTGTGGGCCAATGTCTTTCAAATGGCACATGCCAAAGCAGGCGAGATGGTACTGGTGCATGGGGGTGCCAGCGGTATAGGTACCACGGCATTGATGCTGTGCAAATCATTAGGTTTGGAATCGTTTGCCACAGTCGGTTCGGATGAAAAAGTTCAGGCAATTTCCCATCTCACTACAGCCATTAACTACAAAACTCAGGACTTTGAACAAGTCATTAATGAGGTGACCGACAATGGTGGTGTAGATGTGGTGCTGGATATGGTGGGTGCGCCGTATCTAGAAAAAAATCTGAACTTGCTGCGCCGTGATGGCCGTTTGGTCTATATCGCATTTCTGGGGGGGGGCAAAGCCAAAGAAGTGAAGCTGGGCCAAATTATGATGAAACGCCTGACCATTACTGGTTCAACCATGCGTGCCCGTAATACTGCAGAAAAAGCTGAAATTGCCAAAGGCTTACGGGATTATGTGGCGCCACTCTGGGCAAAAGGCGAATGTCTGCCGATGATCTACAAAACCTTTAAATTTGACCAGATTCAGGATGCGCATGCAGCTATGGATACGGGAGAGCATGTCGGGAAAGTTGTGGTGAAAATCATTTAAATTTTCTCCCTTTTTAAAGGGAGGAGTTCATCTGTTGTACAGGACTGTTATTGAGGTAGATATATCATTTATCAACACCCTCACATAGGAAGCCGGAATGTATCCGGCTTTTTTTTGAAATAAAATAAGATAAATCACTCAAATTAATTGAAAAAATATAAATAAATTTGCCAAAAAGTAAAAAAACGTTAACTGTCCGACACAACCTGTCAGAAGTGAGGGTTACATTAACTTTAAATTTAACTTGACTAAATTTGTCTAGTTTATGTGAAACATCCTGTAATAAAGGAGATATATAATGAAGATTGTATCGGTGCCATTCACGCATGTGCATAGTTTTCGCGCTTTAAGGCGTCTTCATAAAGCGATTATCCGTAATCAGATATTATATTCGGATGTGCCTAAAATTTATCCTGCATTGCTTCATTTAGAACGTTATGTTGAGCGTCTTAATCATAAAGGTAAAAAAGCTGTGTTGTAGTTTCTGTTAAGTCAGCATATTGAGTGGGTATTAGCCTTAAGTTGAAACAAGTATTTGAAAATAAGTTTATATTTAGCTGTATAATTTAATAATTTTACGCATTTTATGCGCTATATTGCTGATTGCAAAGAGGGTATTTATGAAGGGCAATCCTTCGACACATGAGCGTCTTGCAGAGCGTTTAGCTAGAATTTTAACTAAATTAAATCTTGGTCACCAACTAAATGTACAAGAGCTGGCGCACGAGTTTCAGGTGAGTACACGAACAATTGAACGTGATTTTGACCGGCTCAATTCCTATTTACCCTTAATTCAGGATACACAAAGCAAGCGTTACTATCTTGAACCCTCTTATTTAGGGCGTTTTAAATTACAGGATATTCAAAACTTTGCTCAGTTATCTGGAATCAGTGAATTATATCCTTCTCTGGACATTTCATTTTTAAAAGAACTATTTGATAATCGTGCCAGCCTGGTTTTTTCAGCTAAAGGTTATCATTTTGAAGATGTAAGCCAATATGCTGAACACTTTAAGTTAATAACAGCCCACATTCAAAAATGTATACAAGTGGCTTTTATTTATAAAAGTAAAGTGAGGGTGGTAAAGCCTTACCGGCTGATTCATCATCACGGTAATTGGTATGTAGCAGCGGTACGCAAGCAAAAGTTGCGAGTTTATCGTTTAAGCCGGATTGAACGTATAATTACCAGCCATCAACTGGCTCAGTTTGAACTTGAACCTGATATTTTACAGCAATTGGATAATGAAGACAGTATTTGGTTTGGGTGCGATAAGCAGGAAGTTACCCTATCTGTACATCCAGATGTTGCGCTGTATTTTAAGCAACGTAAGCTTTTTCCCGAGCAAGTTATTTTAACAGAGTCTGCAGCGGGAGAGTTGTTAATCTCTTGCCAGATTCGGCATCAAAAACAACTGCATCCTTTGGTTCGTTACTGGATACCCTATCTAAAAATTATTGAACCTGTTCATTTACAGCAAGAGCTGGATGCTGGTTTGCAAGGATATTTAACATCTTCTCAGTGCAAATGACGGAGAATAAATTAAAATAACAGCCTATTTGAAATTTCAGGCATAAAAAAACCAGCTTAATGCTGGATTCTTTATGTACACCATCTTAAAAGACTTAAGAATGGTGCCCGAGGCCAGACTCGAACTGGCACGCTTTGTGGGCGGGGGATTTTAAATCCCCTGTGTCTACCGATTTCACCACTCGGGCTTTAACAAGATGGAGGCGGAGGTCGGAATCGAACCGGCGTCCACGGAGTTGCAGTCCGCTGCATGACCACTCTGCCACCCCGCCGCGTCTTGTTGATGCGTATATTATCAAGCTCTGAAAAAAAAACAATAGTGCATTCATTTGTATGCGCAGAAAAACAGCATATAGCGGAGAATATTTAAAATATTCATGTAGAATGTGCGAAATTGATTCATATCAACATTTGGGAGAAGTGCCGTGGCATTAGTTCTAGACGGTCGTGCATTGGCAAAGCAAATTGAAGCTGACTTGTTAACTCGCGTGGAAGCGCTGAAAGCAAAAACAGGTCGTACTCCAATTCTTGCAACTATTTTGGTGGGTGACGATGGTGCATCTGCAACTTATGTACGTATGAAAGGCAACGCTTGCCGTCGTGTCGGTATGGATTCACTCAAAGTTGAGCTGCCTAAAGAAACTACAACTGAAGAGTTACTGGCTGAAATTGAAAAACTCAATGCAAATCCAGATGTTCACGGTATTTTGTTACAGCATCCAGTACCGGCGCAAATTGATGAGCGTGCTTGTTTTGATGCAATTTCACTTGCCAAAGATGTAGATGGTGTAACTTGCCTGGGCTTTGGCCGTATGGCAATGGGTGAAGCCGCTTATGGTTCAGCAACACCTGCTGGCATTATGACAATTTTGCAAGAAAACAAGATTGAGATCGCAGGCAAACATGCGGTGGTCGTGGGACGTTCTGCAATTCTGGGTAAACCAATGGCGATGATGTTGCTTCAAGCCAATGCAACCGTCACTATCTGTCATTCACGCACTCAAAACCTGACTGACTTTGTGAAGCAAGCCGATATTGTCGTGGGTGCAGTCGGTAAAGCGGAGTTGATTCAAAAAGACTGGATCAAACCGGGTGCTGTGGTGGTAGATGCCGGTTTCCATCCGCGTGAGGGTGGCGGTGTTGGTGACATTCAATTGGTAGGTATTGAAGAAGTGGCATCTGCTTATACACCAGTTCCAGGTGGTGTAGGTCCAATGACGATTACCACTTTAATTCGTCAAACTGTGGAAGCTGCTGAGAAGGCGCTAGGTTAATAAACAGACCTCTCCCTGACCCTCTCCTGAAAGGAGAGGGAGAAGTTCATTGTGAAAATAATGCATGCTCCTTCTCCCTGTGGGAGAGGGCCGGGATGAGGGTAGTACCTAAAATATAAGAGTTCTTCGACACATATAAAGAATAAAAAACCAATGAGCTGTACTTTTCAACTGCCTAAAGCCCCTGAGCATCTTCTTCATGCTTTGCATGACATCATTCCGCACTGTGAATTGCAAGCACAACAATTGCCCGGTACACCCATTTCTTTATGGCTGATTCCACCCGTATTTCCAACCGATAAACTGGATGATGAAGTGATTCGTCGGATTTGGAATGAGACACCATATTGGATCTTTTGCTGGGCATCAGGCTTGGCAATGGCGCAATGGCTTTTAGTCGAACCGCATCATGTTAAAGACAAGGTCGTGCTGGATTTTGGTGCAGGTTCAGGTGTGGTGGCAATCGCGGCGAAAATGGCAGGGGCAAAACGGGTAATCTGTTGTGATATTGATCAGGTGAGTTTAGATGCCTGTCGTGCCAATGCTGAGCTCAATAATGTAGAGCTGGAATATCTGGATGATCTGTATAAAGCTGAGCAGGTGGATATTCTATTGGCTGCTGATGTGCTCTATGATCAGTGCAACCGCTTTTTTCTAGATGAGTTTTTAAAATTTGCTCCAGAAGTCTGGGTGGCAGACAGTCGGGTGAAAAACTTCAGCCATCCACAATATGTAAAACTTGATGAACGAAGTGCAACGACCTGGCCGGATCTGGATGAGTCACCAGAATTTCGTAATGTCAGTTTTTATCGAACCAGATAAATAACTGGTCAGTTATTCAATAAAAAGGGCCTGTAGCCCTTTTTATGTAAAGATTTTTTTAGGAGCAGCTAAAGCGTATCACTCTCACGGTGGTCGGATGAGCTTCAAGGGCCTGGCGGGTGCCATAATCTTCACTGTTATATAAGCCAGGAGTATTACTTAAACTGATTTGGGCACGGCTGCTGCCAATTTGACGGCCAAAGTCAACTTGTTTGTTTGCTGGATTAACAACTTCATTGGTGCTTAAAACTTGAATATTATAATTTTTACTGGCGCCTAAAACTTGTTTGCAAGCCGCTTGTAATCTATTTTCATCCTGACTAGGTCGTCCCGAAAGGATATAGCTCAAAGTTGCTGTATTGTCCGAACGCTCCAGAACCTTATAACCATTTTGTCCATTGAACTCATGCGGTGTGGTCTGACAGGCGCTCATTATTAAAGCACTTGCAGCCAAAGCTAAAATTGCTGTTGTTCTTCTCATGTTTATATTTCCTGAAGTCTTGGGCTAAGTATGCCATAGATTACTCAAACTGTTGCCTTGAGTAATTATCATCAATTGTTTGGATATCTAATAAGAAGCTGTTTATAAACTGCATCCAGAAATTAGATATTTTTAGTTTAATATAGTTTGCAATGGAGTAGGTACTGCCTTCAACAGGGTGAGATTATGATTATCCTGCCTGATAAAGAAAATAAATCTATACAGCAACAGGATGTTCCCATGGGGGGAACTCAAACAGTAGCTTAAGTTGATTGCATTATGATAACCATGAAGCATGGGTAAGAAATGAAGTCAAAAAAGATGGCTGGACTCATAGATAAGTTACGACGCAAACTTAAAACCGACTATCTTGTGTTCAGGTTTACACAACAACTCTGCAGCATTAATGGTGTTTTTAAGGTGAAATGCTTTATTGACAATATCTAAAATAAAAAGCTTGAATGAAAGCCGGTGATCAAGTGGCCTATGTCGGTCTGAAATTGCATTTATTGCAGTGTGCTATAAAAAATCACAACTCCATAACTTTAAGTTTTTTCATACAGGATCGGGCACTTCTATTGTGCACCAATTAAAGCTTTTCCATCCTATCTATGTATGATTGACTGGGTTAATCAACATCAATTGCTTTTACAAGTATTACATTTTGGTTTGAGCTGGCCGACTAAAAATCATGGCGCTTGGGTCGACTCTACATATTACCCGTATACAAAGCAGCGTGTTCAGCCTCATAAATTTTTAAAACAAGTCACCACACGCAACAAAAGTCATATTGGTATTTATCAAGCATAAAAAAACCACCCGAAAGGGTGGTTTCTTGTCGTTTAACGCTGTCCGAATTAACGGTTAATGTCGCGTTGAACTTCGCCAGTGTAAAGCTGACGAGGACGACCGATTTTGTAAGGTCCGCTGTGCATTTCTAACCAGTGGCTGATCCAGCCTACAGTACGTGCAAGCGCGAAGATTACAGTAAACATTTCAGTCGGGATACCGATCGCTTTAAGGATGATACCTGAGTAGAAGTCTACGTTAGGGTATAAGTTACGCTTGATGAAGTATTCGTCAGAAAGTGCGATACGTTCAAGTTCCATCGCAAGAGCTAGCTGTGGATCGTTGATACCAAGCGCACCAAGAACTTCGTCACAAGTTTCTTTCATAACTTTGGCACGAGGGTCGAAGTTTTTGTACACACGGTGACCGAAGCCCATGAGTTTAACTTCTTTAGTCTTCACTTTTTCCATGAAGCTAGCAACGTTCTCTACCGTGCCGATTTCGTCAAGCATCTTAAGAACGGCTTCGTTTGCACCACCGTGAGCAGGACCCCAAAGTGCAGAGATACCAGCAGCGATACATGCATACGGATTAGCGCCAGTAGAACCCGCTAAACGTACAGTAGACGTAGAAGCATTTTGTTCATGGTCAGCATGAAGCGTGAAGATACGGTCCATTGCTTTTGCAAGAATCGGATTAACCTTGTAGTCACGGTCTGCTGGTGTAGCAAACATCATGTACAGGAAGTTTTCAGCGTAGTTCAAGTCATTACGTGGATAAACGAATGGTTGACCAACGGTGTATTTGTAGCTCCACGCTGCTAAAGTAGGAACTTTGGCAATTAAGCGGATCGCTGTAATTTCACGATGGTTAACATCTTCGATGTCCAGATTGTTGTGATAGAACGCAGAAAGCGCACCCACCACACCTACCATGATCGCCATTGGGTGAGCATCGCGACGGAAACCGTTAAAGAAACGGCTAACTTGGTCGTGAACCATAGTATGGTTACGAACTTTAGCGTCAAACTCTTCTTTTTGCTCAGCTGTTGGAAGCTCACCATTTAAAAGCAGGTAGCACGTTTCAAGGTAATCAGCTTTAGTTGCTAACTGGTCGATTGGATAGCCACGGTGTAAAAGTACACCTTTGTTACCATCAATAAATGTAATCTTAGATTCGCAAGAAGCAGTCGCCATGAAACCAGGATCAAAAGTAAAGTGACCTGCAGCCAACACATCTTTAACGTCGATTACATCTGGGCCCAATGTGCCGCTGTAAATTGGTAATTCAATTTCTTTGCCATCAAGCTGTAAAACGGCTTTCTTGCCAGTTGCTTCAGACATTCAATAGATCTCCTGTCCTGGTGAATGTATATCCGATTTGCTATCAATCTTTTAATGTACAAAACGGACGGGTCAAAAATTTGCTATAAGATTAGTGGCTACTGAAATTTTGTCAATTATACTTATGGATGAAAAAATGACGCTTGCACAGCGGTTTAGTTAATTCACCAAGAGATAAAAAGTCCAATAGAATCACAGTACCAAGGCGCTATAATAAGTCAAATTCAAGAGAAGGTGCAGAAAAAAATCACCTGTAGCAGTTATTTATCAGCATTTTTTTAAAACTTAAAAAGAGCAATTAAAATTACTTGAATTTGCCAGCTTCTCCTGAAACCTATCTAAATCTCATAACTTAGATAATTTTTCAAAATTATTTAAAGGATCAAGAGATTATAAATAAAAGTTCCAGATTGAGACCTGATTCTCAGTTTAATTGGTTAAAAAGTAGCTGATATTTATTTGGCAGAGGTTGGAAACCTTATTTATAGAGATTGAGTAAGTGATTTTTTGAATCTAAAATGCTTAAAAGGGTTGAAAAAACTATCAATAAACCAAGTTGGCTAGGTCTTTCTTTTAATGAGGAGTTTTTGTATATCATTCATTTTGGTCATAATTGTTATTTGTTTTATAAATGCAGATATTTGATTTAACTCAAAAAAGAAGCCCGTACTTTACAATTTAAGACAAGATTCTTCATCTTTAGTCTAAATTCAAACGGTATAAGAATAAATCAGGCAACAGAGCGAATTTATCTACTTAATTATTTAAAAACAATTATATAAGCATAAAACACTAAGCTATATTTTGGTGGGGTCATTGATGAGTTTTTGTTAATGATTCTTATTTAAAGGTTTTTTACCTAAAAAGCCTGAGTGAGCTGTTTGTGTTTTAATAGTTGACGTTTTATAATTCAGTGTCGTTTTACGTTCGGCATGTATTTGCCTGACAATGCCAGCTTTCCTTCGAATTAATTCCAACAAACTCCGGATGGAGTTTTTAACTACAGGATGCCCGCTGTGAAAAGCAACAGACCTGTCAATTTGTCCATGGGTCAAGTTTTAGAAGTAAACTTAAAATCACCCGTGGCTATTGCATCAATTCTACACCGTCTTTCAGGTGTCATCGTATTTTTACTCGTACCGGTCCTTTTGTGGATTTTAGACAAATCATTGTCTTCACCAGAGGGTTTTGCACAAGTACAGGAAATCTTTAACGGTTTTATTGTGCGCTTCATCGTATGGGTATTTGTAGCCGGTTTAATTTTCCACTTTATCGCTGGTGTTAAGCATTTACTTGCTGACGTTGGTGTTGCAGAAGAACTGCAAAGTGGTCGCACAGCAGCTACTATCGCATTAATCTTGTCTGCAATCGGTATCGTTGCGTCATTTGTATGGATCGTACTCTAATGAAAAGTGCTACTGGTTTAACGGGTTCAGGTTCACGCGACTGGTTTATCCAGCGTATAAGTGCCGTTGTTCTTGCTGTTTATACTGTTGTTATTCTAGGTTGGATCCTGTGCAACAGCGGTTTTACTTTTGAACAGTGGTACGGCTTTATGATGACAACTCCAATGAAGGTTTTATCTTTATTGTCTGTCTTATCTCTTGTTGCGCATGCGTGGATTGGTATGTGGCAAGTATTTACTGACTATGTAACTACTCGTCAGATGGGTCCATCAGCTTCAGGTTTACGCCTTGTACTGACTTCAGCAATGATTATTGCTGTATTTGCATATGCGATCTGGGCGATCCAGATTTTTTGGGCGAATTGATAGGAAACAATCATGGGCGCTATAACCCCTAAAGACGATTACACAAATATTCCACATGAAACTTTCGATGCAGTTATCGTTGGTGGTGGTGGTTCTGGTATGCGTGCTTCTTACCAGCTTGCTCAAGCGGGTCTGAAAGTAGCAGTACTGACTAAAGTATTCCCGACACGTTCACATACTGTGGCAGCACAGGGTGGTATTGGTGCATCTCTTGGTAATATGCAAGAAGATAACTGGCACTATCACTTCTATGACACGGTGAAAGGTTCTGACTGGTTGGGTGACCAGGACGCGATCGAGTTCATGACGCGTGAAGCACCTCAAGTGGTATACGAATTAGAACATTTAGGTATGCCATTTGACCGTAACGCGGACGGTACAATTTACCAACGTCCATTCGGTGGTCACTCTGCCAACTACGGTGAAAAAGCAGTTCCACGTGCATGTGCTGCAGCTGACCGTACGGGTCACGCGCTTCTTCACACGCTTTATCAAAGCAACGTGAAAATGGGCACTCAATTCTTCGTAGAGTGGATCGCGCTTGACCTGATCCGTAATGAAGAAGGTGATGTGCTGGGTGTAACAGCAATTGACCAGGAAACTGGTAAAATTGCAGTATTCCAAGCCAAAGCAACCTTGTTTGCAACTGGCGGTGCGGGTCGTGTTTACCGTGCATCTACTAACGCGTATATCAACACTGGTGACGGTCTTGGTATGGCGGCGCGTGCAGGTATTCCATTACAAGATATGGAATTCTGGCAGTTCCACCCAACAGGTGTTGCGGGTGCGGGCGTATTGTTAACAGAAGGTTGTCGTGGTGAAGGTGCAATCCTTCGTAACAAAGACGGCGAACCATTCATGGAACGTTATGCTCCAACTTTGAAGGACTTGGCGCCGCGTGACTTCGTATCACGCTCTATGGACCAGGAAATCAAGGAAGGCCGTGGTTGTGGTCCTAAAGGGGATTATATCCTTCTTGATATGACTCACTTGGGTGCTGATACGATCATGAAGCGTCTGCCATCTGTATTCGAGATTGGTAAGAAATTCGCGAACGTTGACATCACTAAAGAGCCAATTCCTGTAGTGCCAACAATCCATTACCAAATGGGTGGTATTCCAACGAATATTCATGGTCAGGTAGTTATTCCTGAAAGCCGTGAGACTCAAGAGCTGCAAGCGAACTACAACAAAGACACAGATGTTTACTCGACCAATGCGGGTGAGCGTAACTTTGTTAAACCGGTAAAAGGTTTCTATGCCATCGGTGAGTGTTCATGTGTGTCTGTACATGGTGCCAACCGCCTAGGTACTAACTCACTGCTTGACTTGGTTGTATTTGGTAAAGCTGCGGGCGAACATATCATTGATTATGTGACTAAACATCACGGTGATGAATATCAGCCACTTCCACCAAATGTGCTTGAAGAAACAGTTGCGCGTATTCGTAAACTGGATGAATCAACCAGTGGTGAAAATGCTCAAGAAGTTGCCGATGCAATTCGTGACATCGTTCAAGACCACGCGGGTGTGTTCCGTACCACTGCGCTTCTTGAAGAAGGTGTGAAACAGATTCTTGCGATCGAGCCACGTGTTCGCAACATTCACTTGAAAGACAAATCTAAAGTTTTCAACACTGCACGTATTGAAGCGCTAGAAGTTGAAAACTTGTATGAAGTTGCAAAAGCGACATTAATTTCAGCTGCTGCACGTAAAGAATGTCGTGGTGCCCACACCGTAGTGGACTTTGAAGAGTCGCCGGATCACCCAGAGTATCCATATGGCCGTCGTGACGATGAGTGGATGAAACACACTTTGTGGTTCTCTGCGGATAACCGTCTTGAGTATAAGCCAGTACGTTATAAGCCACTTTCGGTAGAGGCTATTCCACCGAAACCACGTACATTCTAATCAGGAGATTTAAGATGAGTAGAGGTACTCGTACATTTCATATCTACCGCTACGATCCTGATAAGGATAAAGCACCGTACATGCAAACTTTTAAGCTTGAATTGACTGATAAGCACCGTATGTTGCTTGATGCGCTTCTTGCATTGAAAGTTCAGGACGAATCTTTGACATTCCGTCGCTCATGCCGTGAAGGGATCTGTGGTTCTGATGGTGTGAATATTAATGGTAAAAACGGTTTGGCGTGTCTTTGGAACCTCAATGATCTGCCAAATGAAATTACTATTCGTCCACTTCCAGGTCTTCCTGTCGTAAAAGACCTGGTGGTAGACATGAATCAGTTCTACGATCAGTACAACAAGATTCACCCGTTCTTGATCAACAACCAGCCTGCGCCACCAAAAGAGCGTTTGCAGTCTCCGGAAGAGCGTGAGCATCTAGATGGTCTGTATGAATGTATTCTTTGTGCATGTTGTTCAACTTCATGCCCATCATTCTGGTGGAACCCGGACAAGTTCCTGGGTCCTTCAGCATTGTTGAATGCATACCGTTTCATTATTGATTCGCGTGATACAGGTACTCAGGAGCGTTTGGCTCGTCTTGACGACCCATTCTCATTGTTCCGTTGTAAAGGTATCATGAACTGTGTATCGGTATGTCCGAAAGGTCTGAACCCAACTAAAGCAATCGGTCACATCCGTAATATGCTTTTAGATATGGCAGGCTAATAGGCTAAGCAATCAGTTCCCAAAAAAAGCACACCTACTGGTGTGCTTTTTTTATATATTTGAGCTAGATGTAAAAATGATAAATAGAAAAACAGGGATGTAATGCTTAAAATACATCATGTGGGTTAGAGAAAAAAGGCGCAAAATATCAGGTGCTGACCTCAACTATGAACATGCATCTGATTATTTTATTCATTTATGGTTTTTAGATGTAAAAGTGACCTGAAAAATAAACAGAAGGATGTTATTATATAACTGCTGGTGTAAAGGGAGTGGATTGAAAGATTTGCTCTCTTTTTATTTATCTTGATTCGTTAGGAAAGTCTTGGACTTAAGTCTACGTTGAATCTGATTTTTAAATACAGCACCATATAGTAGAGTAAAACTTCTACACTGTATTTAGCCAATTTATAGGAGGTATGTGTCAAAAAAATCAATTGAAAACTGATAACATGTTAGCATTTAGCCTAAGTTTAAATCGAAAAAGTGTGCCACTTGGGTACATTTTTTAAACACTGCAACTGAAAGAGAGTGTTATATAAGGTTATATAAAAGTCGCTTTAGCAAAAATATGCGTTAAAACCTTGTTTTTCCTAAGTCGATTTGCAAAAAAATTGCTCGGTCACGATCGGGTATTCAATGAGTGATGATGCCGCTGAGGGGCGTTATTATTCATTAAACATATCAAGGTTTACTTGGTGTGGTGATAACGCCTCATGGCTTATGCCTTATGGGGGACTAATGTCATATTACAAATTTGACATTAAAAATCCTGGGTTTTGCTTAAAAAGCATCCTGAAAATGTTTTTGCAATAGGAAATGGGTCCACAAATGCAAGAAGTTGCTGACGCTCTGCGTCTTGACACTGAACTTTCCGCTGATAGTGCAGCGTATATTGAAGAACTTTATGAGCAGTACCTCACTGCTCCAGACTCAGTAGGTGCTGACTGGAGAGCGTACTTCGATAAATTCCCAAAAGGTGATCAACCACACAGTAATGTACGTGAGCAATTCCTACTTTTAGGTCGCAATTCAAGCCGTATTCAGCCTGTTATCCAATCAGCAGTAAGCTCAGAGCATGAACGTCGTCAAATTGGCGTATTACAGCTGATTGCTGCTTACCGTAATCGTGGTCATCAGAAAGCAAAACTCGATCCATTAGGTTTGGCAAAGCGTGAAATTGTTCCAGATCTGGATCTTGCTGCGCATGGTTTAACCCAGTCTGATCTGGACACTGTGTTCAATACCGGCAATCTCGCTATCGGTAAAGAAGAAGCGACTCTGGGTGAAATGGTTCAGGCGATGGAAGCAATTTATTGCTCTTCAATCGGTGCTGAATACATGCACATCGTGGACACTAAAGAAAAACGCTGGATCCAGCAGCGTCTGGAAAGTGCGCGCGGTCAGTATGGTTTAAATGCAGAACAGAAAAAGCATGTTCTGGAGCGCTTGACTGCTGCTGAAGGCCTGGAAAAATATCTGGGTAATAAATTTGTTGGTGCGAAACGTTTCGGTGTTGAAGGTGGTGAATCTTTCATTCCAATGGTGAATGAGATTATTCAGCGTGCCGGCTCAGTAGGCTGTAAAGAAGTGGTTATTGGTATGCCACACCGTGGCCGTCTGAACCTTCTTGTCAATATCATGGGTAAAAACCCGGCTGACCTGTTTGGTGAGTTTGAAGGTAAATCAATCCACAAGAAAGGTTCTGGTGACGTTAAATATCACCAAGGTTTCTCTTCTAACGTCATGACTCCGGGTGGCGAAGTTCACTTGGCACTGGCATTTAACCCGTCGCATCTTGAGATTGTTGGACCAGTGGTTGAAGGTTCGGTGCGTGCACGCCAAGTCCGTCGTAAAGACATTGGTGGTGATGATGTATTACCGCTTATCGTTCACGGTGATGCGGCATTTGCAGGTCAGGGCGTTAACCAGGAAACCTTCCAGATGTCACAAACGCGTGGCTATACAGTAGGTGGTACGGTTCATATCGTCATCAATAACCAGGTTGGTTTTACAACCTCTGACCCACGTGATGCGCGCTCTACAGAATACTGTACTGACATTGCAAAAATGATTCAGGCACCGATCTTCCATGTCAATGGTGATGATCCTGAAGCGGTGATTTTCGTTTCTCAACTGGCACATGATTTCCGTCATACTTTCCGTAAAGATGTCGTGATTGACATGTTCTGTTACCGTCGTCGTGGTCATAACGAAGCGGATGAGCCGGCTGCAACCCAGCCAATGATGTATCAAGTGATCAACAAGAAGCCGACAACTCGTACGCTTTATGCAGATCAGCTGGTACAACAAGGCGTGCTTGACCGTGCAGAAGCAGACCAGTTAATTGAAAGCTATCGCGCTGATTTGGAAGCGGGCAATCATGTTGCTAACGCTTTGGTTCTTGAGCCGAACAAAAAAATGTTTGTGGACTGGACACCTTATCTGGGTCATGACTACACAGACGAGTGGGACACGACCTGTTCACTTGAGCGCCTAAAAGAACTTGGCAAAAAAATGCGTGAGCTTCCAGAAGGTTTTGTCATGCAACGCCAAGTGTCTAAAGTCATTGATGACCGTCTGAAAATGCAGACTGGTGAAATACCGTTGAACTGGGGTGCTGCTGAAACTTTAGCTTATGCCTCTCTTCTGGATGATGGTTATCTGGTGCGCTTAACTGGTGAAGATGTAGGTCGTGGTACTTTCTCACATCGTCATGCAAAACTGCATAATCAGGTGGATGGTTCAACTTATATTCCATTGTGCCATATCAAAGAGAACCAGCCGCGTGTTGCAATTTATGACTCATTATTGTCTGAAATGGCAGTACTGGCATTTGAATACGGCTATGCAACAACTCTTCCAAAGAGCTTGATTATCTGGGAAGCGCAGTTCGGTGACTTTGCAAACTGTGCACAAGTGGTGATTGACCAGTTTATCTCGTCTGGTGAAACCAAGTGGGAGCGTGTGTGTGGCTTAACTATGCTACTTCCACACGGTTATGAAGGTCAGGGTCCTGAGCATTCCTCTGCACGTCTGGAACGTTTCTTGCAGTTATGTGCTGAAGAAAACATGCAAGTGATGACACCGACTACCCCTGCACAGATTTTCCATGCTTTACGTCGTCAGGCGATCCGCCCGATCCGTAAACCAATGATCATCATGTCACCGAAGTCATTGCTGCGTCATAAGCTGGCGGTTTCTACCCTGGATGAGCTGGCAACTGGCACATTCCAGACAGTGATTGACGAAATCGACAACATCAACAAGGCAGATGTAACTCGTCTCGTGTTATGTGGTGGTAAGGTTTACTACGACTTACTGGAAAAACGTCGTGAAAAAGAATTGAACAATACTGCGATTGTACGTATTGAACAATTGTATCCATATCCTGAAGCACGTCTGGCGGAAGTCCTTGCTGCTTATCCGAACATCAAAGAAATTGTTTGGGCGCAAGAAGAGCCGAAAAACCAGGGCGCTTGGCTGTTCATCGCACCTCGTTTATACGATGATGTAATGAAATCAGGTAAACAAGTACGTATTAGCTACGCAGGCCGTGAAGCTTCTGCTGCACCGGCATGTGGTTCACCATATTTGCATGCAAAACAACAAGCTCAGCTCATCAACGACGCGCTTGCGATCGATGCTGAATAATCAGGAGATTCTAAAGAATGGCAACCGAAATTAAAGCACCGGTATTCCCAGAGTCAGTTGCGGACGGTACGATCGCAACTTGGCACAAACAACCAGGTGAAGCAGTATCACGTGATGAAGTGATTTGCGATATTGAAACAGATAAAGTTGTTTTAGAAGTTGTTGCTCCTGCAGACGGTACTATTGCATCAATCGTGAAAAACGAAGGTGATACAGTACTTTCAGCTGAAGTGATTGCACAGTTTGAAGAAGGCGCTGTTTCTGGCGCTGCTCAAACTCAGGCAGTTCAGTCTGAAGAGAAAGTTGAACAAGCTGCGGCGAATACTGAAGCAGGTAATTCACCAATTGTTGAGCGTCAGCAAGTACAAGACCAAGCGCCTGCAGTACGTAAAGCCTTGACTGAAACTGGTATTGCTGCAAGCGATGTAGAAGGTACAGGCCGTGGTGGTCGTATCACTAAAGAAGACGTGGCAAATCACCAGGCGAAGCCAGCTGCTCCTGCTGCTGCACCATTAAGTGTAGCTGTTGGTGAACGTATTGAAAAACGTGTTCCAATGACGCGTCTACGTAAGCGTGTTGCTGAACGTCTACTTGCTGCAACTCAAGAAACAGCAATGTTGACGACGTTCAACGAAGTAAACATGAAACCAATCATGGACATGCGTGCTCAATATAAAGATGCATTCGAAAAACGCCACGGTGCGCGTCTGGGCTTCATGTCATTCTTTGTTAAGGCAGCAACTGAAGCACTTAAACGTTACCCGGCAGTAAACGCGTCTATTGATGGTGAAGACATCGTTTACCATGGTTACTACGACATCGGTGTAGCAGTATCTTCTGACCGTGGTCTAGTGGTTCCTGTACTTCGTGATACCGATCGCATGAACTATGCTGAAGTTGAAAGTGGTATCCGTGCATATGCTGCTAAGGCACGTGACGGTAAGCTGGGTATCGAAGATATGACTGGCGGTACATTCACCATTACTAATGGTGGTACTTTTGGTTCATTACTTTCTACGCCAATTTTGAACACACCACAAACAGCAATTCTGGGTATGCACAAAATCCAGGAGCGACCAATGGCGGTGAATGGTCAGGTTGAAATTCTACCAATGATGTACCTGGCACTTTCTTATGACCACCGTCTGATTGATGGTAAGGAAGCAGTAGGCTTCTTGGTAACAATCAAAGAATTGTTAGAAGAGCCAGCTAAACTGATCCTTGACCTTTAATTCTAAAAAATAAAGCATGGGCTTAGGGCGATCCTCTAAGCCCATTTTTGGAGATAAAAATGTCTCAACAATTTGATCTTGTTGTTATTGGCGGCGGCCCTGGTGGTTATGAAGCTGCAATCCGTGCAGCGCAACTTGGCTATAAAGTTGCCTGTATCGAAAAACGTATTCATAAAGGCAAGCCGTCTCTAGGTGGTACCTGCTTAAACGTGGGTTGTATCCCATCTAAAGCGTTACTTGATTCTTCTCACCGTTATGAAGATACAGTGCATCACTTAGATGATCACGGTATTACGACTGGTGAAGTGAAATTTGACCTTGCAAAACTTCTTGCTCGTAAAGACAAAATTGTTAACCAATTAACCATGGGTATCGACGGTCTTTTGAAAGGCAACGGTATCGAATGGTTAAAAGGTACGGGTAAATTGCTGGCAGGCAAAAAAGTTGAATTTGTGTCGCACGAAGGTGAAACTCAAATTTTAGAACCGAAGTATGTCATCTTGGCAACGGGTTCTGTGCCGGTCAATATTCCGGTAGCGCCTGTTGATCAAGACCTTATTGTTGATTCGACTGGTGCACTTGAGTTCCAGGAAGTACCTCAGCGTTTGGGCGTGATTGGTGCGGGTGTTATCGGTCTGGAGCTTGGCTCTGTCTGGCGTCGTCTGGGTGCTGAAGTTGTTGTATTTGAAGCAATGGATGCCTTTTTACCAATGGCGGATAAAGCCTTGGCAAAAGACTATCAAAAACTGTTAACTAAACAGGGTCTAGATATCCGTGTTGGCGCGAAAGTGTCTGGCACCGAAGTGAATGGCCGTGAAGTTACAGTTAAATACACACAAGGTGGTGAAGAAAAAACTCAAACTTTCGATAAGTTGATCGTGTGTGTAGGGCGTCGTGCTTATGCTGAAGGCCTGTTGGCTGATGACTGTGGGATCAAACTGACTGAACGTGGTTTGGTTGAAGTAAATGATTGGTGTGCAACTTCTATTGAAGGCGTATACGCAATTGGTGATTTGGTACGTGGTCCAATGCTTGCACATAAAGCCATGGAAGAAGGTGTTATGGCAGTTGAACGTATCCACGGTCATGCTGCACAAGTCAACTACGACACTATCATTTCAGTTATCTATACACACCCTGAAGCGGCGTGGGTAGGTTTAACTGAAGAGCAAGCGAAAGAAAAAGGCCACGAAGTGAAGACTGGCCAATTTGGCTTTGCTGCGAATGGTCGTGCCATGGCGGCAGGTGAAAATGCTGGTTTCGTGAAATTTGTTGCGGATGCCAAAACTGACCGTTTACTGGGTATGCATGTGATTGGGCCGGCTGCGTCTGATATTGTTCACCAAGGTATGATCGCACTTGAGTTTGTATCGAGTGTTGAAGATCTGCAATTGATGACTTTTGGTCACCCAACCTTCTCTGAAGTTGTACATGAAGCAGCTTTAGCTGTGGATGGACGAGCGATTCACGCGATTCAGCGTAAACGTAAGTAATACCAAAAAGAGCGGCTTAAGCCGCTCTTTTTGCATTTGGTGGTTGTTTTTATATGAATAATCATCTAAGAATAAAGATAAGAAACAACATTGAGTTCTAAAACACCAATCTTGATTGTGAATCAAGAAATATGGGTCGATGTATAACAAGTCAAATAAGTAGTAAAAGGTTAATCAATGAATTTACATGAATATCAAGCCAAAGCGTTATTAAAAAAATATGGTATGCCAGTACAGGAAGGCATACTTGCCACTAATGCTGATGAAACCGTACAGGCATTTGAGCAATTAGGCGGAAAGTTTGCAGTCCTCAAGGCCCAGGTTCATGCGGGTGGTCGTGGTAAGGCAGGTGGTGTTAAAGTGGTAAAGTCGGCAGAAGAAGCAGCCGAATATGCTAATCAGATTATTGGCTCAAGTCTGGTGACTTATCAGACGGATGCTAATGGACAGCCGGTAAACAGTATTCTGGTATCAGAAGATGTATATCCCGTTGAGCGTGAGTTGTACTTAGGGGCTGTGGTGGATCGTTCAAGCCGCCGAGTCACTTTTATGGTATCCACCGAAGGTGGTGTTGATATTGAAAAAGTCGCAGAAGAAACCCCGGAAAAAATTATTAAAGTTGAGGTAGATCCGCTGGTTGGTCTATTGCCATTTCAGGCACGTGAAGCCGCTTTTGCACTAAAACTTAAAGATGGGCAAATCAATCAGTTTGTCAAAATTATGAGTGCAGCCTATGACGCATTCATAGAAAATGATTTTGCCCTGTTTGAAATTAACCCGCTATCTGTGCGTGAAAATGGCGATATTCTTTGTGTGGATGCTAAGATTGGTATTGATTCAAATGCTTTATACCGTCTGCCTGAGATTGCAGCACTACGTGATACCTCACAGGAAAATGAGCGTGAATTAAAAGCTTCTGAATTTGATTTGAACTATGTGGCACTAGAGGGCAATATTGGTTGTATGGTCAATGGGGCCGGTCTTGCGATGGCAACCATGGATATTATCAAGCTCTATGGTGGACAGCCGGCCAATTTCCTTGATGTCGGTGGCGGCGCAACCAAAGATCGCGTAATTGAAGCCTTTAAGATTATTTTGGCAGATAGCTCTGTACAAGGAGTATTGATCAATATTTTTGGTGGAATTGTACGTTGTGACATGATTGCTGAAGCAATTATTGCAGCAGTTCAGGAAGTGAATGTGACAGTGCCTGTGGTTGTTCGCCTGCAAGGGAACAATGCAGAATTAGGAGCACAATTACTGGATAAATCTGGTTTGAAATTAATTTCTGCAACAGGCCTTGCTGATGCTGCAGAAAAAATCGTTGCTGCTGTGAAAGCTTAAGGGGTATCTAACATGAGCGTATTAGTTAATAAAGACACGAAAGTATTGGTACAGGGCTTCACTGGCAAAAACGGCACATTTCATTCAGAACAAGCGATTGCTTATGGTACCCAAGTGGTGGGCGGGGTAACCCCAGGCAAGGGTGGTCAGACCCATCTGGATCTACCCGTATTTAACACCATGCGTGAGGCGGTTCGTGAAACCAATGCGGATGCTTCTGTCATTTATGTTCCTGCGCCTTTCGTACTGGATTCAATTGTAGAGGCGGTGGATTCTGGTATTGGTTTGATTGTGGTGATCACTGAAGGTGTACCAACACTCGATATGTTAAAGGCTAAGCGTTATCTTGAAACCAATGGCAATGGTACACGCCTGATTGGTCCAAACTGTCCAGGGATTATTACACCTGAAGAATGCAAGATCGGAATTATGCCGGGCCATATTCATAAGAAAGGTAAAATCGGAATTATCTCGCGTTCAGGTACCTTGACCTATGAAGCCGTTGCGCAAACCACGAAGCTAGGTTTGGGTCAGTCAACCTGTATCGGTATTGGAGGTGATCCAATTCCGGGCATGAACCAGATTGATTGCTTAAAACTGTTCCAGGAAGATCCTGAAACTGAAGCCATTATTATGATTGGTGAAATTGGCGGGACTGCTGAGGAAGAAGCAGCAGAATATATCCAGTCGAATGTCACTAAGCCGGTAGTCGGTTATATCGCGGGTGTAACAGCACCAAAAGGCAAGCGTATGGGGCATGCCGGTGCGATCATTTCAGGCGGAAAGGGCACTGCAGAAGAGAAATTTGCAGCTTTTGAACGTGCAGGAATGGCGTATACGCGTAGTCCGGCTGAGCTCGGTTCTACTATGTTGGAAGTATTGAAAGAGAAAGGTTTAGTGTAAGTTAAAACTTCTTTAAAAAATCCCCTAACTGGGGATTTTTTTATCTTCATATAGAAGTATTGTGGTTTTAGGTAAAAAAAGTTCTTAAATCCAAACCATAATCACTGTAAATATTGTATATTTTGTTTACTTTATGAAATATAGTGTGACATAGTTAACATAATTTTGTTGTGTATTGATACTTACTAAAATAGTGTGAAAGGATATGAATTATAAAAAGTCAATCTGGGTGACTTGTATTATAGCAAGTACTTCTTCGATTACATGTGTAAAGGCAGCAGATAGTATTGATCAATTGAGGGAAGCAAGTGTCATTTTGATTCGGGGAGGCCAAGTTGAAGAGGGACTAAGTCAATTAAGTGCTTTATTGGCTGAACAGCCAAAAAATCAAAACCTTCTTGCAGACTATATAGTGAGTGCACATGCCTATCAAAAATTAACATTGGCTGATCTGCATCATTTATCGAACATCCATATTCAAAGTTTTCCTGAATATGCTTGGCTGAGTGTTATTAAAGGGCAACGCGATTTAAAACAATTCCAGTCAGCTGCAAAGTGGGCAGACATCTTTTATCAAAGAAGCCAACAGCAACAATGGTTGGTATGGCAGGGTGTGTTAAATGCAGAATCGGGTCAAACTGTTCAGGCAAAGCAACTGCTGGCGCAAGTCAAACAGGATCAACTGAGTCCTGACTATTTAGCGCAAATGTCATATGCATACCGGCTGCTCGACATGCCGATCGAGGCACTTGCAACGGCGAAGGCTGCGCTAAACAAGCAGGTCGATGGCGATATACAAGAGCAATATATTTTGGCCTTGATGGCGAATAGCGATTATGCAGAAGCTGAACAATATATTCAAAATCATCACTTAAGTGCATTACGTCCAAACCTGCAGCATAGTTTGAAGCTTCATGAGTTTTCTCAGCGCATTCAAAATGCAATTCAGTCGCAGCGTATGCTGACTTATCGTGATCAGGGTATGTTGGCTTACAGCAAGTTAGATCACGTCATTACAGACATGCAGCATTATGAAGCTGCGCTTCCAGAAGATCAGGCGATTAGGCGCAAGTTTTATTATGACTATAGCTATGCCTTAAATACTCGACAGGCATCAAAACAAGTTTTGGCTGAATTGCAAAAAGTGAATCTGCCGATTTTAGATATGCCAGCCTATGTGCGCCATGCTGCGGCAGACAGTTATTTGAAATTACGTCAGCCCAAACAGGCTGAAGTCTACTATCGCAGTCTGTTATCAGAAAAAAACTATCCTGATTATGATGTGTATGCGGGCTTGTATTACTCCCTTATTGAGCAAGAAAAATTTAAACAAGCAGATCAGCTGATTGTTCAAATGGATCATTTATTGCCAACCTTTAATTATAGTGCGGCAAAAGGTGTAAATCGAACTACACATGATGATCGTTTAGAGTACCTGGGCTTAAAAGGGTTGAACTACGCTTATCGTAATGAACATGCCATGGCTGAACGATATTTTGAACAGTTGGTCGCGCAGGCGCCGAATAATGTGAGCTATCGAAATAACCTGGCGTTAATTCAGCGTTGGCGAGAAAAACCGGAGCTGTCCGAGAGTAATTTAGCTCAATTGCGAGGAGTAGAGCCGGTTGATCAGGCTACACGTATTAACCATATGCAAAATAGCCAGGCCTTAGGCAATATTCAGTGGTGGCGTGCGCAAAATGCGGATTTGATGCAACGCTCACCTTTGGATACCGGCGTACAGCTGAGTCAAAAGGAATTAAATGATCGTAACCGTCCCACTATTCAGCACCAAAGTACCCTTTCAAAAAGTAAATCGGACAGCCGGGATTTATTGGTGCAGTTAAAGGGTGCTCGTGAGCGTGATCATCAGACACGTCTCAACAGCCCGTGGTTGTATGATAACTATCGAGCCTACGCCACCCATGACTATCGCTGGTCTGATTTTGATGATGGTGAAGTGGATGATAGCCGTATTGGACTTGGGGTGGAATGGGCTTCAAATCGAAAACACGCCAGCATTGCCCTATCACAGACCACAGATGGCGACCGGTTCGGAGCTGAGCTTGAGTGGTCGCAGTGGCTTAATGATCACTGGAATTATCATATGGCGTATAACAGTCAGGCAGATATTCCTTTGCAAGCTGTTCGACGTGGTTTTGATGGTCAATCTTATAATGTTGGTTTCAACTGGCAACAAAACGAATCTCGCAAGGCTGGAGCAACCTATCAGCTAACGGATATTGATGATGGCAACACACGGCAAGAAGCGGCTGCATACTTTATGCAGCAAGTTTATCAGGCACCCCATCATATTACCCAGGCAAGTCTGCGTGGTTATTATGGGAAAAATGATGATATTGCCGCAGACTATTTTAATCCTGAATCCAATTACAGCTTAGAGCTGGGTTTAGCCCATGACTGGATGACATGGCGGAATTATGATCGTCACTTTAGTCAGCACTTTGAAGCAAGTGCAGGAACCTATAAACAGAAAGATTATTCGGCAGACGCAATTTATAACGTCTATTACCAACATGAATGGCAACTGTCGAGAACATGGAAGCTTCATTACGGCATTGGTTGGGGAGTACATCCATATGATGGTGACTCAGAGGAAAGAACTTATGGTGTGATTGGCTTTGAGGGGCGTTTCTAATGAAAACATTAACCAATATTTTGATAGCCTTGAGTTTAACCAGTACAGTTGTAGTACCAATAAATGCTCATGCAGAATTACAAAAGCCAAAACAAATCAAGTTACAAGATAATCAGTTTGTGACCCTAACTTTCCATGATGTTCGGGATGATGTAGCAAAGCGCGGTGACCGTGATGTTTATGCCATTAGTACGAAAAATTTAGCGCAATATTTGGAGTGGATTAAACGTGAAGGCTGGCAACCGATTCGTTTAGAAGATATTTGGTTGGCGCGGCAAGGCAAAAAAACCTTACCCAATAAAGCGCTACTTTTAACTTTTGATGATGGTGCATTAAGTAGCTATAGCCGTGTTTTTCCACTTTTAAAACAATATAAAATGCCAGCGGTATTTGCGATACCGACCAGCTGGATTAATGGAAATACCAAGGATGCCTATGAAGCCTATGGGACAGGCAACTTAATGACCTGGTCACAGATGCGCGAAATGGTTGCCTCGGGCTATGCTGAATTCGTATCGCACTCAGATAATATGCATCACGGTATTTTGGCCAATCCCCAGAAAAATATGCAACCTGCGGCAATTACGCGTGAATATTTGGAAAAGCAAAAGCGTTATGAAACAGATAGTGAATATCGCAGTCGTGTTATTGCAGACTTAAAGAAATCAAAACAGGTGTTAGATCGGGAATTAGGTATAAATACCCGCGCGATTTTTTGGCCTTATGGCGCCGTGACGGCAGAAAGTGAAGAGTTGGCAGCTAAAGCTGGTTTCCCAATGTCATTTAGCTTGGGAAGTGTCGCGCCACTTGCTGACTCGGTGAAAACCTACCAACGTGCTCTGATCATGGATAATCCGATGCCTGAAATGATTAATCAGGAAATGTTGGAGTTTTTGAATTATGTGCGTGCGCCCTATAAGCAGCGCAAGAGCTTTCTGCGTTTTGACTTGGCAGAAATGCAATCTGACAATAATGAACAGTTCAATCAGAAACTCGGACAGTTACTGGATAGCATTGATGCTCTAAAAACCAATACGCTTATTCTTAAAGCGGTATCTGATCGCAATGGTGATGGAAAAATCGATGTTGCCTATTTCCCAAACCGCCAATTACACATGCAGCAAGATATGCTTAACCGTGTGGTGTGGCAGTCGCGGACACGGATTGGGAATCGTGTCTATGCCGAATTACCAGTGAGCTTAGAAACTGAACAGAACTTAGATCTGGCTGTAATGACGGCTGACTTGGTGAAGAACAATACCTCGATAGAAGGCTTAATGCTGGATACCGGTTCTATGCTGGCCTGTGCGCTGCGTCAGAAAAACTGGGAGGCAGGATGCGAGGCACAGGTGGAACAGGTGTTTCAAATCAAAGAACGCACCAAGGCTCAAGCAAAATACTATGCCAATATTAGTAATAACTACCAGACTGCCTTGAAATTTAAGTTAGATCAAACGCAGCTTGAGGGTTTAAAAGCTCTCCTTGACTACAGCTTGGATTATGCCGATTTTATTTATATTGAATTAGATCCTATTCAGCAACCTGAAGTGTTTAACGCGCTCTTAAAGCAGGTTCGGACTTTTAATGATAAAGAACAGCAGCATTTAATTGCCAGTTTTAACATCCCCGATCAACTGACAAAACAACAAGTGAAACAACTCAAAAAATCTTATCAGCAACTTAGAAGTTTAGCGATCCAAAAAGTCGGTGTGAATAATTACAGTTTTAATCATACCCGGGTAATTCATCAAAACCTTTATCCTGAGCTGAGTTTAAATGACAGCCCATTGAATTACCGTGATCCATTTACTCAAAAAGTTTTGGAGAAAAAGTAATGCAATGGTTATCGAATTTGAGTTTTAATGACTATTATTTTGGTTTTGCATTTTTATATCCACTCTTTATGGCTTGGCTATGGATTGCAGGCGGACTATGGTTCTTTCTAAAACGTGAATATAAACAACAGGAGATTCCTGAACCGAGTGAACATGCCTGTAGTATTTTAATCCCTTGTTTTAATGAAGAAGAACAAGTCCGTGAAACCATTAAATATGCAATGCAAACCCAATATCCCAACTTTGAAGTGATTGCTATCAATGATGGGAGCAGTGATAAAACGGCTGAAATTCTAGATGAATTGCAGCAGACCTATCCACGGTTACGCGTTGTCCATCTGGCTGAGAATCAAGGCAAAGCTTATGCATTAAAGGCCGGTGCCATGGTGAGTCAATATGAATATTTGGTGTGTATCGATGGAGATGCATTGCTGCATCCACATGCAGTGCTATGGATGATGCATCATTTAACCCATTATCCGCGTGTGGGTGCGGTGACGGGAAATCCAAGAATTATTAATCGTTCAAGTATTTTGGGTAAAATCCAGGTGGGTGAATTCTCATCTATTATTGGTCTCATTAAGCGTGCACAACGTACATATGGTCGTATTTTTACTGTATCCGGAGTGTTGGTTGCATTTCGTAAAACGGCTTTAGACCGTATTGGATATTGGCGTGATGACATGATTACGGAAGATATCGATGTGTCATGGCGTTTGCAGTTTGATCATTGGGATCTGCAGTATGTGCCGAATGCACTCGGCTATATTTATATGCCTGAAACCTTTAAAGGTTTATGGAAACAACGCCTGCGCTGGGCTCAAGGCGGGATTGAAGTGCTATTGGCATATACTCCAAAAATGTTTAACTGGCGTTTACGCCGTATGTGGCCGGTTGTGATCGAGTCCATGATCAGTATCGTTTGGGCCTATGTCATGTTTGGTATTATATTGCTTTACCTGTATGGGCTATTTTTTCCTTTGCCGGGTGAGTGGGCCATCCAGTCACTGGTTCCACAGTGGTATGGAGTAATTCTAGGGGTCACCTGTCTTATTCAGTTTTTTGTCAGTCTGATGATTGATAACCGCTATGACCGTGGCCGTATTTTAAGAAACTATTTTTGGGTCATCTGGTATCCTTTATTTTTCTGGGTTTTGACTATGATGACCACAGTGGTTGCGGTGCCTAAAACATTATTAAAAACTCAAAAACGTGCGCGATGGGTGAGTCCAGATCGTGGCTTTAGAAGGGAGGCCGAAGATGCAAAAAAAGGAAGTATTTAAAGTCGTTACCGACAAAGCATTACTCGATATTCCTGCTTATATTGATCAACCTGAATATGTTCGTAATAAGGCGGTAGGTTATAGCTTATTGGCATTCGGCTGGGTGGTATGGATGTGGTTGTTTATGCCGTTGCTGACCTTGTTCTTTTGGTGGGTGGAAGGCGGTTTGGTCTATGACCAGCTGGTTGTGGCCGAAATGCCCAAAGAATCCTTAAATTTATTTCAGTTGATGGGGCTTATCGCGACGTTCATTTCATGTCTGTTTCTTTGGGCAGGTTATAACTGGTATCGTTTTCATAATAAGGAAAAGCGATTATCTCCGAAGAACGTCACAACCTCGGATCTGGCTCAAAGTTTTAGTGTAAATACTTATGATATCAGGCGTTTACAGCAAGCAAAAAATATTACCTTACACTACAGTGAAGAAGGTGAACTTAGGGCTTATGATCTGAGTGATCAGCTGGAAATACCGACTGCAAAGTGGACGCATGTGGATGTTGCTGCACAAAATCGTCAGGATAATAGCCAAAGTGTTTAACACCATGTTGTTTTAGTAACTCCATGGTTTTAGCAAGTTCTTGAGTGGAGATTTTTTGATTATTTCTCCATTTGACTGCTTGAAGCTCGAAAATCGTACGATCCAAAGTTGGGTCGTATTTTTTTGCCTGAGCAATAAGGTCTAAATAAAATTGCTGGTGATTCGTGCTTTCTTCCATATAGGGCATGGCCATAATTGCATTATAGTCATAATGCACCAGTGTACTGGCTTGAGATTGACTAAACCATTGTTCACTTTTCGGATTGAGTACAACGGGGGCATACATATTGCGTGCGGTCAGCAGGTGAGGTTGTTGTTTTTTTAAAATCTGGCTAATGCCTGCTGCAAACTGGTCAAGATAAGCGGTCTTGTATTGTGCAAATTTAAACTGTTCAGGATGTTGTGGTTGACCTAAAATAGATAAATCTTTAAATCCCCAAGAGCCATAGGTTTTTTTAGCGATTTGAGAGTTATCTTCATAATCACTGAGGGTAATATCGTCATGATATAAAATGCCGTCGACTGGATTATTCTGAATAAAATCAATAAAAATCTCTGCCACTAAGTTCATATTTTTTTGGTCAAAAGGGCTGATACGAATATAGCCTGAGCTAGCTCCCTGGCTATGAGTCACATACTGAAGAGACTCAGTTTCCGGAAACTCCCAAGCAATCAGCGGAAGCCATGCATAGATCTGTTTAACCTGAGTGTACTGTCTAATTTCGCTAAGAACTGTAGGGAATAAATTATTTCGTGTTGGAATATGCCTGTTTTTAAAATAAACCTGATCTGCCGACCCATTGGCATCCGGATCGGCAAATGCTTGTAAAAATATCGTATTAGGTTGAATTTGCTGGATACGTGCAATCAAAGCTTTAATATTGCGTTGTTGCTGTTCTTTATCAGTATCGAAAACATAGTCGAGATCAATATGCATAATACGCATTTGATCAATTTTCATCATTTTAGAAGGTGGAAGGTTTTCTGCTTGGTATTTCGCAACAAGCACATTAATTGGATGGTTTTTAATGAAGACCGGTGCCTTGGAGTGAGATAAGGGGTTGCATGCAAATAAAGGCAGAGTTGTTATACACATCAGTAGGGTATTCAATTTTTTTTTATCTAAAAAATAAGACATGAGGCTTACTATAAAAAACAAAATCAGGATAAATACTGTAATAGAAAAAACCTGGCTCCGGGAGAATTTATGTAGTGTTCTGTATTCTTTACTGTTAGAGATGCAGAGAAAAATAAAAATAGCTTGCATAAAGCAAGGGATTAAATAAAAACCGCAAATGAGGATGCAGAAGGAAACGAGCTACTGCCTTTCGGAACGAGCATATTCTTGCCGCTATCTGGTGATGAATCATGTATTTAGAAGACTGGATTTCCTGCCTCACGCCCTATATCAGCTAAAAAGCTTGCGAAATATATCTTTCTGGTTGCAAACATAGATGAATTGCCAACAGACCCTAATACTCTATAGCCTGGAAGCCATTTTTAGTTTTTTGGGTTAGCACAACTATCTGACCTTGCTGAAGAATATGATTCTGTTCTGGTTCAACCAGTACATAATGCGTATGACCATATGGATCACGCACCTTGGCCTGTGCAGGAGAATTTAGCTTCGCTTCACCTAAAATAATAACGGCTTTGCATCCAAGTAGCTCGTCACTATAGAGGGCTGTGGTTTCCTCCTGAGGAATAACTTTAGTGGCCAGCATTGCCCACCAGCGTACGACAGGCATGCACAGCAACAGACAGGCAGGGGTGATAATCCAAACGTTGAACAACTGATTGCTAAAGTATTCAAAAATGCCTTGAATCAAGAAGCCGCTCAAACCAAAACAGGTCAGAAAAATAATCAGCCAGATAAAAAAAGGTAACTGGCTAATATAAAGCCAGTCCAATACTTTAAACAATATTCCCGGATTCTGTTCAACTGCAATATCGGCCTGTACGGCGTCATGAGGCCAGAACTGCTCCAGAATATTCTGCGAGCCACCTCCTAGAATCAATAGCACGCACTCCAAAGCTGCAAACATCAGCATCAGGCTTAAGCTGATACTGAATACGATATTTGAAGGATGAGTGAACAGTTCCCACATTGCTGTTGTCTCAAATATTTATGGTTATGGTCAAATATATAATGGATAAAAGATAACAGTTATCATTCAAATTGTATCCAATAGATTACATAAAATACTAGAATGAAAATTGAAAAAGGCTAGTATTTAATGTTATGCACTTAAGGAGAGTTAAGCATAGAAAAAGATCAAGCGCAAAGTTTTTAATCATAAATTCATTTTTATAATATTTATTAGACGAATGGACAGATGAAAGTCAAAACAAGAAAATTCAAGCATGAGGGGATGTATAAAAGAGAGAGTAGGGAAAGTGAGTATGATGATCCTACTCTGGGGGGGAGAAGCGTTTGTAGAAGTACTTAAAGTAGGGCAGTTTGGATGCGAACTTTCATGTCCAGCGCCTGCTGTAAAAGATAATATTTCATCCATTTCACCTGCTCACCCATCGGGTTGGTTTTGACTGCGCTTTCCAAAAACTGAAGTTCAGGCTGATTAAATAACTGTTGCTGCAAAGCCTGTTCCAGTGTCTGGGTATTTGCAGAGAGTGGTAAAGCCACCAGATAAAAGGCTTTAGGGTAATTATAAAAAGCATAGAGCAGGTTAAAGGCCTTTTGATCACCTTTCAGATTATCGGCACCAATCTCATAAGCAGCATTCTGGTTACTGTAGGTAATACCGAGCAGATACTCCCAATGTCCTTCCTGTTGGCGCAAACCAAACTGGATACCGATCTGGTCTGCCGTCAGTTCATGCTGCAGATAAATATTTAAAGGGCTGCCATCTTCAGTCAATGGTTCCTGTAATACCAAAATAGAGGATTGATGCTGATAGAGATAACCAGCAAGCCGTGCTTTTTCCAGAGAGGCTTTTAAGGTTGCAAGATCGAAAGCGTTATGGGGCATATAAAAGAATAAAATTCAGAGAGTAAATTCTTGCAACTCTAGTTTTTTTTCTATCGCTTGTGAACCCCACTTTAGTTGATTTTTCTATTATATTTTTTTAAAAAAACTATAAGAAAATATACTGAGGAGGAGGCTGATGGAATGGTGCTAGTTTAGCTTGAAATTTGGATTCACTAAAATTGATAGTTGATATTAGTGAAGTTTTATATGAGCTTTTGAGATATGAATATCATAAAACAAGCAATCGTTATAAAAAGTTACTCTCTATAATAATTATAAATTTCTATAAAGTGTCATTAAGTACACATGTAATCCGCAGGTTGTCCATGTCATTAAATGAGGAAAGACTTACTCATCTTAAACAGCTTGAAGCTGAGAGTATTCACATCATTCGCGAAGTTGCTGCCGAGTTTGAAAATCCGGTTATGCTTTACTCAATCGGTAAAGATTCAGCCGTTATGCTGCATTTAGCCCTAAAAGCGTTTTACCCTGCAAAACTTCCATTTCCTCTACTGCATGTAGATACGGGCTGGAAATTTAAAGACATGATCACCTTTCGTGACAACATGGCAAAAACCCATGGTTTTGATTTGATCGTTCATCAAAATAAAGAAGGTCGCGACGCAGGCATCAACCCATTCGATCACGGCAGTTCCAAATATACTGACATCATGAAAACTCAGGGTTTGAAACAGGCACTAGATCAGTATGGCTTTGATGCAGCCTTTGGGGGCGCGCGTCGTGATGAAGAAAAATCACGTGCAAAAGAACGGGTATATTCATTCCGTGACAGCAAACACCGTTGGGACCCGAAAAACCAGCGTCCAGAACTGTGGAATCTGTATAACGGTAAAGTCAACAAGGGCGAAAGTATTCGTGTATTCCCATTGTCGAACTGGACAGAGCTCGACATCTGGCAATATATCTATCTGGAGCAGATTCCAATTGTTCCATTGTACTATGCAGCGAAACGCCCGGTAGTTGAACGTGGCGGCGCCTGGATCATGGTAGATGATGAACGCATGCCACTGAAAGAAGGCGAAGTTCCAGAAATGAAATCGGTACGTTTCCGTACACTGGGCTGTTATCCATTAACCGGGGCAGTCGAGTCAGAAGCCGATAGCTTGCCTGAGATTATCCAGGAGATGTTGCTGGCAACCAGCTCTGAACGTCAGGGACGTATGATTGACCATGATGAAGCGGGCTCGATGGAAAAGAAAAAACAGGAAGGCTACTTCTAATTAATCTCCCACCTAACCCTCTTTTGGTGCAAGAGGGGGAATAACCATCCTTTTTATGAAAGAAAGATGGAGGTGCGTGAAAGATTAAAACTGATTTCTAAAGCATTTGTGGAGTTTGAGCCATGTCTCATCAATCAGAACTGATCAGCCAGGATATTCTGGCTTACTTAAAGCAACATGAAAATAAAGACCTGCTGCGTTTCCTGACTTGCGGTAATGTAGATGATGGCAAGTCGACCCTGATCGGTCGTCTGTTATATGATTCAAAGCTGATCTATGAAGATCATCTGCAAGCGGTAACCCGGGATTCAAAAAAAGTTGGTACGACTGGCGATGCACCTGATCTGGCTTTGCTGGTTGATGGCCTGCAAGCTGAGCGTGAGCAGGGCATTACCATTGATGTGGCTTACCGTTATTTCTCGACTGAAAAGCGTAAGTTCATCATCGCGGATACGCCGGGACATGAGCAATATACCCGTAACATGGCGACTGGTGCGTCGACTGCGGATCTGGCGATTATCCTGATTGATGCCCGTTATGGCGTACAGACCCAGACACGCCGTCATACCTTTATTGCCAGCCTGCTTGGTATCAAGAACATTATTGTTGCCATTAACAAAATGGATCTGGTGGAGTTTTCTCAAGCACGTTTCAACGAGATTCAGGCCGAATACACCAGTTTTGTGAATCAGTTAGGGGATCGCAAACCGGCGAATATCGTATTTACCCCAATTTCGGCCTTGAATGGCGATAACGTGGTGAACGAGTCTGAACACACACCGTGGTATACCGGGCAGACCTTAATGGGGACGCTTGAGTCGGTGGAGGTTTCTCATCAGGCAGACAAACAGGAATTCCGTTTACCTGTACAGTATGTCAATCGCCCAAATCTGGATTTTCGCGGGTTCTGCGGTACAATCGCGCTCGGTGAAATCGCAGTAGGGGATGAGATTGTTGCCTTGCCGTCGGGTAAAAAGTCGACGGTAAAAGAAATTGTGACTTTTGATGGTAACTTGCCACGTGCCTTTGCAGGTCAGGCCATTACTTTAACGCTGAATGACGAGATTGATATTTCTCGTGGCAACATGCTGGTCAAAGCAGGGGATACACCTTTGGCATCACGTTCAGTTCGTGCTTCTGTGGTATGGATGAATGATCAGCCTTTGGTAAAGGGCAAGCTTTATAATGTGAAGCTGGGTACACAAATCGTTCCTGCCAAAGTGGAACAGATTAATTACCGTGTGGACGTGAATACACTGGAAAAAACTCAGGTAGAGCAGCTTAATCTGAATACGATTGCTGATGTCGTCATCGAGTTTGATGCGCCTGTGGTCTTTGACCGTTATCAGGACAGTCGTCATACCGGTTCGTTTATCTTTATTGACCGTTTAAGCAACGTAACTGTCGGTGCCGGCATGGTTGAGGAAGCGGTTGAATGGGTAGTTCATACCAATCCTGTTACTGCTGAAGATCGTGCTGCACGTTTAGGTCAGAAGCCTGCGATAGTATCTGTATCCGCCCAAGCACTGGAAAGTGCCCAAGCCCTAGAAAGCCTGTTAATTCAACAAGGTGTGGTGGCTATTGCCAAATCAGGTTTAACCGCAGAGCAGGTTGCGCTGCTTCGTGAAACGGGTGTTGTGGTTATCACTGAAGTGAGCGAAGGCGCTGATGTGACTTATGTTCAAGAAGCGGTTGAAGAACTGGCTGAAAAAATTGTGGAATTGGTTCGTCTATAAGACAGGACTGTTTTGAGAAACAACCCGCTAATATATGGCGGGTTTTTTTATGGTTTCAAAGATGACTGGAATGAATTAAAGAAATACTTAAAAGTCAATAATTCACATAAGTATTCACTCTCTATAGAATCTGTCTAAGAGGTGAATATAATGAAAAAAATTCTAGTTTTATTAGGACTATGTTTGGCTTTTGGGGCGGAAGCGAAACAAAATGGACAAAGTACTGAAGCGATTAAGCAAAAAATGATTCAGCAGTCGATTGAAAGTTATCCGGGAAATTGTCCTTGTCCATACAATACTGCAAAAAATGGGAGTCGATGCGGTAAGCGTAGTGCTTATAACCGGGCGGGTGGGTATAAGCCATTTTATCTATGCTTAAACTCTTAGTGCCTTGACCATACCTATAATTAAAACCGGCTTTAGTGAGTTGAAAAGGCTATACCCAGAATATCATCGTGTTGGTTTGTCATATACAGGCATTCTATTCGCGCCGTGTTGTGATGTCAGGCATGGATTTTGGATGGTGCTAAGCGTTTTTTTAAGTCAGAACACGCCAGGCACTTCTGATGCAGATTATGATAAGAAAAATAAACAGATATAGAAGAAACTCACTGGTTATCGAGGTCGTCTGGTGAAGTCTGTAGTAATGGATAAGAAAGAGCAGAAGTATGATGCTAAGAAGATAAAGCATTAGGCTTTTTAATATTAATTGCTATAAGCGGCATATTAAGTACGGGCGTGGAAAAATGCAAAAATAGTCTTGCTGATCAGTTTCTCGCTGCTCATCTTCAGGATGAATGTGTACTTCATTATGTCTGCAATTGATCAGGCCTAAATCCTGAGTTTTTTCTGATCATGTATTTAGTCAGACAATGGACTTAATTTAACCATTAAACCATGTGGCTGAGCAGCCTGAAATTCCAGATGGTAATGATATTTTCTTAAGAGCGTTTTAACCAAAGACAGACCTAAGCCATGACCGGGTTGCTGGGAAGATTTACGCCAGAAGCGCTGTCCCAGATTCTCCATTTCAGTTTGATTCAATATGCTGCCATTATCTTGAAAAATCATAGATTTATCTTGCATAGATATAGAAATAACATCGGCATGTGCATGCAGAGCCGCATTCTCCATCAGGTTTTTTAAAACCGTATATAAGGCAAAGTCTGGCAGCTGAATGCTGGTCAGGCTTTCCCAGTCGATATTCAGGCTTTTCTGAAGCGCAGGATAAGCTGGTTGCAGGTCTTGAATAACTTGTCTTAATACGCTTGCTACTTCTGTTGAGCCTAATTCTTCTATTTTATTGTGTTCCAGAGAAGAAAGCGTTAAAAGCTGCTCCAGAAGCTCGGCATATCTGCGGATACTGGTATCGGCCTGCTGTAAATTTTGCTGTAACTTGGGCGATGCCTCGTGCTGTGCCATCAACTGGGCCAGCTGGACATGGGTTTTAATGGCAGTTAAAGGACTGCGTAATTCATGGGCAGCGTAGGCCGTAAAGACTTTTTCATTTTCCAGACTATGATGCAGCTTTTGAATCAGTTGTGTTGAATTGTCGACGAAAGGCTGCACTTCATGCGGAATATGTCTAGGGTCAAGATCGGTTAAATATTGGGTTGCCGCCGTCAGGGTTAAATTCTTTTGACTTAAATGCTGGGCGATGTCATCCAGGCTTTTAAATTCCCTGCGAATAATCAGTACAATCAGGATGGTACAGATCAATAAGGAAAGCATCAGGGGAATAAGTACGGATCGTAAAATCTGCTGTAACAAGGATTCACGCAGGAACATGCGCTCAGCGGCGACAATCTGTATATCACCTTTACGCAGTACATAGCTGCGCCATTCAATGCCGCCAGATTGCCAGGTGCTGAATCCAGACGGCTGTTGGCTCAGGTTGGCAGGCGCTCCCCGGGTTTTGGCCAAAACCTGCTGGCCCACTGAAATATCCGAGCTGAACAGAGACACTTCACAGGCAATCAGGTTTTCAGCATCTGCCGATTTATTGGGTTGCTGTATCAGTTCATGATGAATGGCTTGTATGGGAAGTTGTTGAATCAGGCGCGCCACCATATGCGCTGACGCAGAAAGGCGTTGATCCAGCGTCTCTTGCAGGCGTTTTTGCAGGTCAATATACAGCCAGGCAAAAACGATACTCCATAAACACAAAAAGACCAGTAATAAGCTGATGACCAGACGCCATTTTAAACTGTAGCTACGCATCAGCTTTCCCCGGGAGCTTTAAACATATAACCCACACCACGGATGGTCTGGATAAAATCAGCATTTAATTTTTGACGCAGATGGTAAATATGCACATTTAAGGCATTGCTCTCAATACTGTCCTGATAACCATAGAGTTTATCCAGTAGCTGCTCATTTTTCAGAATCTGGTTGGGATGACTCATCAGGGTCTCCAGTAAACTGTATTCACGTCTGGACAGCTGAATGGCCTGCTGCTGATAGAACACTTCCTGAGTATCGCGATTCAAGCTGAGGTCTGCAAACTGCAAGATATTCGATGAAAAGCCCCGATGGCGCCGGCTAAGGGCATGGATACGGGCAATCAGTTCATCCAGCTCAAAAGGCTTGGTCAGATAGTCATCAGCACCCAGGTTTAAGGCTTCTACACATTGCTGAGTATGTAAACGTGCTGTCAGCACGAGCACAGGTAGATGAATCTGGTCCTGGCGCCACTGTTTTAGTAACTCCAGGCCATCCTGATCCGGCAGTCCCAAGTCGAGCAGACACAGATCTACGGCGCTATGGCGGACAAAATAATCCGCTGTACGTGCTGTACTGACATGCTCTACAGAAATATTTAAAAAATCCAGAGCTGCACAAATACTCTGCGCAATATAGGGATCATCTTCGACCAGGACGACGAACATACTCTTTCCTTCCGATACTGTGTCTATTTTATAAATGATTCTGCCTGTTAATGCTCCCTTAATTTTAGATTCCTGATAATGGCCGTGATGAAATGAAACGAGATAGGGATGATGGCTTGGATTTGCAGAGTATTTTGGATCATGGTGTGCATAGGACTAAATAATGCCTATGCTGACTATCTGCCGCCTGATCAAGCTTTTCAGTTCCAGGCGGTATCGACCAGCCAGGATAAAGCCGAACTCACCTGGAAGATTGCAGATGGTTATTATCTTTATCATGATCAGTTGAAAGTCAGTCAGGGGCAAACACCGCTCAAGCTGAATTTGCCGGCACCTCAAGATAAGGATGATCCCAATTTTGGTCTGACTCCAGTACATTATGGGCAAGTCAAAACGCAGATTAAAGTACAGCCCCAGCAAACGCTGAGTATTCAGTGGCAAGGTTGTGCAGAAAGCGGCTTATGTTATCCGGTACAACGCAGCACGCTTCAAACTGATGCTGAAGGATTGTTGCCGGCCCAGAGAATCACTGAAACCAAAAAGCTGTTAAATCTGGACTCTACTGCTAATGCTGTATTGCAACCTGAACCAGCCGTTGAACCCGGACTGGCTCAAGAAAAAAAACCAGCGCCAGCAGTAGAAAATTTAAGTAATAAAGATATCGAAGAAATATCTGAAATTCCGGTCTTGCTACCGCAGACTGAACCAGTCGCTGATAAAACGCTGACACCGGCCGCAAGTGAAATCAGCCCTCAGACAGAACTTCAGACACCGGCTGATCAGGCCACAAGCCCTATGCAATCTCAATGGAATAATGACCAGTTCTTTTTTAGCCTGCTTTCGAGCCAGAATCTGTTGATTAATTTACTGGTATTTTTAGGGCTCGGCATCCTGTTGGCTTTTCTACCCTGTTCCTTGCCTCTGATTCCTATTCTTTCGGGAATTCTGGTTCAGCGTAAAACCGGTTACCGGGCGGCATTGATTGCAGGCGCTTTTGTTGTAGGTATGGCAATTGTCTATGCGTTGATGGGACTGGCAGTGGCGCAATTAGGTTATAGCTTCCAGCGGTGGTTCCAAAGTCCGGCATTCATTGGCTTTTTTGCTCTTCTCTTTGTTCTGTTTGCCTTTAACCTGTTCGGGGCATTTCAACTGTCCTTACCACAGGGGCTGTTACAGCGTCTGGACCAGTGGCAGCAGCGTCAAAAGGGCGGCACATTGTTCGGTGCCTTCTTGATGGGCGTGATCGCGGCCTTGATTGTAGGCCCTTGTATGAGTGCGCCGTTGGCCGGAGCCCTGTTATTTGTTTCTCAGTTGAATCAGCCTGTGATGGGCGCCAGCTATTTATTTGTACTTGGCTTGGGTCTTGGCTTGCCGATATTTATTGCTTCAGTATTTGGGGCAAAATATTTACCTAAGCCCGGTGTATGGATGGATCGTCTTAAATTCAGCTTTGGTTTTGTGATGCTGGCTCTGGCGATTTATTTTATACGTCCCTTCATTCCGGGAGTAGTATATTTCAGCCTGTTGGGCTTGACCCTGTTATTACTTGCAGGCTATTGCCTGCTGAAAATGCTGCCTCATTTATCACGGGCAATTCCGAAAACCATAGTGGCCGTGTTAAGTCTTCTGTTTGCTGCCGGAGGTATTTGGCAGCTTAACCAGGCTGTTGCCCAGCTTAATATCACTCAGGCAGAACGCGTACTGGAATGGCAGAAGGTAAGCACGGCAGAGGAACTGAGCCGCGTACTTGTCCAGTCTCAAGGACAAGCTGTCATTATTGATGTCTATGCCGACTGGTGCGTAGCCTGTCAGCCTATTGAGCATGAAGTGCTACCGCGTGAAGATGTACAGATGGCGCTGCAGGATATTGTGAGGATTAAGTTAGATCTCACTCATTACCATCCAAGTCAGGATGAAATATTAAAACAGTGGCAGATTCTGGGGCCGCCGACCATGATCATGTTGGATGCTTCGCAGCAGGAGCAGCGCAGACTTCGACTGACCGGCACATTTAGTGCAGAGCAGCTACTGACACGATTAAAACAGCTTCAGGTAGGAGGGCAGCCATGATTTCTTCTGAAGCCTTACATCTTGGTCCGTTGATGTTGCCCTGGACACTGATCATTCTTTTAGTCGCCCTACTTGGAGTGTCGATTGTCGCTCATCTGGTTAGCCGGAAACTGAATTGGGACCCAGCGATCTTTCAGGTGTTTCAGGACTCCTTATGGACCAGTGTGTTGATCGGGCTGATCGGAGCACGAATGGTTTTTATCATGTTGCATTGGGATGCGTATTCCACTTCCATGATCGACATCTTTAAAATTCAGGACAAGGGATTTCATTTAATTGGCGGTGCTCTCTTCGGATTGGGCTGGTTTTTCTGGAAAAATAAAGGTTTGGCTTATACCTCAAGGCTGAGCTTTATCTTTATTTTTACGCTGCTTTTAGGTACAGGTATAGCGCTGCAAGCCAGTGTGAAACAGGAAACCCATTTCCCGGATTTAAGCTTTTCTTCTTTGAATCAAACCGGGGAAACAGCAGAGCAGATCGCACTCCAGCAGTTCGCCGGGCAGCCTACGGTGATTAATATGTGGGCCAGCTGGTGTCCGCCGTGTCATCGAGAAATGCCGGTTTTACAGCAGGCCCATGATCAATATCCTGATATTCATTTCATCATGCTGAATCAGGGTGAAGATGGCGTCACAGTCCGAGATTATTTAAAACGTTATCAGCTTGATTTTAAACATGTATTACTTGATCCATATGGAGAGCTGCCTCAACAGCTGCATATGTTCGGCTTACCGAGTACCTTGTTCTTTAATGCACAGGGCCAGCTGGTAGAACGGCATATGGGGGAGTTAAGTCCTGCAATGTTGCAGCACTATTTAAGCAAAATTTCTCTACAACCTTAACTTGACCGGGTGAATTTTATGATGAGACTGACACAACGCACGTTTATTTTTATGTTGCTCGCAGGCAGTACAGCCTTTGCTTCAGCCGCGATAGACCTTAAAACACAGATTACGCAGGAAGGCTTTCAGTTTGTGAAGCAAATTCCTGCACCCAGCGGTATGACCGGTTGGGTCGGGCATAGCAATCAGCATCCTGGAACGGTATTTATTTCTAATGACCAGAAGTATTACATCCAGGGTGATTTATATAATGCCAAAGGAGAAAACCTGTCAATTGAAGCCATGAATCAACATGCCAAACAGGCAGTTCTGGATGATGTGTGGAAGACTCTGGAAAAAGCCACCTGGATTCAGGATGGGCAAAAAACAGCGCCACGTATTGTCTATGTATTTTCAGATCCTAATTGTCCTTATTGTTATCAACTTTGGCGAGAGGCACGTCCATGGGTTCAATCCGGCAAAGTCCAGTTACGTCATATTCAGGTCGGGGTGATCCGTGAAGAAAGTCGGGCTCAGATTGCCACCTTGTTGAAGTCCAAAGATCCGGCCGCCGTGTTTGCCAAGATGAATGCGGATAAGGCCAAGAATCGCTTGAAACCGGCGAGCAGCATTCCTAAAGAAATTGCAGAAAAAATTGACTTTAATGAAGGCTTGATGGAGAAATATGGGTTTTTCTCAACGCCGTCTATGGTGTGGCGCGATAGTAAAGGAGAATTTAAATCTGCCCAAGGCATGCCGCGTGATTTAAAAGAAATTTTTGAGAAATAAAGTCCTCAATCGAAACTGTCGGTAGCTGGGTGCTGGATCAGCATGGGCAAGATAAGGGCTATTTCGGTTTGAAATTTCAGAGCAGGTAAACTACAAAAATCCAGGATTGAGCCTGATCAACCTGGATGATTGACAGGTCTGATGGAGCTTTGAACAGGCAGTGTAAGTCCGCTCCAAAGCTGGCTTGTTTATAATCCAGCAGGTATAAAAATATTCAGCCAATCCGAGTGTCTAGGTGAGTTAAGCTACTTATTCTATCTAAATTGAATGGAGTAAAGTCTTGATAGACAGAGGATAGGCTCTATAATGGCAGATGAATCGCTTTATCTGGCTTTCTTATGCGTCTTGCAACATGGATTACAGTCTTGGTTGGATTGTTCATGTTCCAAAGTCTTTGGAATGTGGCAGCAGCCTTTTGTGCCCATGAAGAACAGGCATCGCTACAGCGTTATCATTTCGGTCACCATCAAAATACTTTGTGTACCAGTGATAACCGACAACCTTCGTATCATTCGCAGCTAGATCATTTAAAGCAAATCGGGAACGATTTTGAACTGGGTGAAGATCATCAGGATCATTTACCATCGATGACACATTTATTGGTGCAAGATGCAAAAGTTATAATTGTTTTGCCCGTGTTCGAGACTCAGGTAATTCCCGAGTTTTATTGGAAAAACAGCTATCAGGCACCGGATCTTTTTCAGCAAAGCCCGCCTCCCGAATTTTCCCCGCTAAAGGTGGGGTAGCCTAAAATATTCCCACCACTGTTATTATTTCAATAAGTGGGAAAATTATGTCTTTACAAAAAATGGCATTCTTGAGCCGTTATCTGGTGGTCGCTGTCTGTGCAGTCTGCGTGCAGTATAGTTCTGCTGAAACGGTCAACAGTTTTGAATCGGCTTTAGCAAAAGTACAAAACTATCAGGCTCAGGATCAGTTGTGGCAACAAGGCCAGCAAGTTTCTAAACTGAATATTCAGCAGAGCCGGTTATGGCAAAATCCAAGTTTAAGCCTCGAAAAGTCCGGATTTGGTTCAGATCAGGAGCAGGAATTCAGTATTGGCATCAGCCAGCCGCTAGACCTTTTTGGCGAGCGTAAGCTGAAGCAGCGTATGGCACAGACCTCAAATCAGCAAATCCAGTTACAGCAGCAATTATGGCAAGCACAAAGCCAGCTGATTGTGAAATTTGCCTGGTCACAATTGCTGCTTGCTCAGGTTGAACAGTCTGTCTATGCCTCACAATTAACCGTAAGTAAAGCTAATCTGGACAGTGCCCAGAAGCGTTATCAGGCGGGCAGTATTGCACTGGTCGATTTTGAACGTGCCCAGATTGAAGCGCTAGATGTAAAACGGCTGTATCAGCAAGCGCTTTTGAATCAGCAGGTGGCTGAGCGTCAGCTCTCTAATTTGTGGGGAGAAACCACCGCAGCTATTCAGCCGAATAAAAAGGGGGGGCCTTGGCCGGAGCACAGTGAGCAAGTGGTACAGCGTTATATTGCACAAGGCTGGCTGGAAAAGCTGTATGCCTTGAATCTCCAGCAGTCGAACAATCAGATTGAAAACTTAAAAGTGCAGGCGCGTCCGAACCCGACCTTGAATGTGGGAATGAATCGTAGCAAGTCGCCGGATGAAAATAATGAAACGGTTTTAGTACTGGGCGTTGATGTGCCGCTGAATATTTTTAATCGTCAGCAATATACGATTCCTATGGCCCAGCAGCAACAGATCTTACTCAATCAACAGCAACAACAGGAGCTGAAGCAGCAAATCCTGGATATTGCCAATGGCATGCATCAGCTGAAAGGCTTGCGCAGTCAGTTTGATGCAACGACTGAACAGATTGCCTTGTCAAGTAAAGTTCACAGCCGTACCTTGCAAGGTTTTCAGGCAGGAAAACTATCTACTACAGATGTCCAGCAGGCGACTACTCAGCTGCAAAACCTCCGTTTAGGACAATTACAAATTCTGCGTCAGGCCTGGCAAAGTGCCCTGACTGCTGAGGCGCTCAGTATCGGCACCAGCTATGAGGAGATCAGCCGTTCAGATGCTCATACCCAGCTGAATAAAAATGCCATTGCCGTATCACAAAATTTAATCAATGCAGGGGCGCGATAAAATGAACATGAAGCAAAATGGAAAATTATCCCAGCCTCTCATGATTGTGATTTTGATTGGGGTGACGATTCTGGTCGGCATCGCGATCTGGTTTAACAGCAAAAATACTCCCTCTGATCCACATGCGCATGAGGAAGATCATGGTCAACATGCGCATGCAGAGGATTCTGATGAAGCGCATGCAGAGGAAGGCGAACATGGAGCAATACAGCTGACCGCCCAACAAATGGCCGAGCAAGGCCTGAAAATTGCGGTGGTATCTACCGGGATGGTTGAAAAGCTGACCACATTGCCCGGCCGGTTGATGGTCAATACCGACCAGCAGGCACATATTTCTCCGAACTTTAGTGGTCATGTCGAGCAGGTAAATGTGGCTTTAGGACAGAATGTAAAAAAAGGGCAAATACTGGCGGTACTTTCTGTACCTGAGCTGATCGATCAGCAGGCGAATCTGAGAATGGCGGAAGCCACTCTGGAACTGGCCCGTCAGGAATATCAGCGTGAACAGCAGCTCTGGTCACAGGGAATATCAGCAAAACAGGATTACCAGCGTGCCGAAAGCGCCTATCGTCAGGCCCAGATTAGTGTGCAATCTGCCAAGGCACGTTTAAATGCTTTGGGCGCAAGTGGCAATAATAATGGCCGTTTTCTGATTCGAGCACCAATCTCGGGCGTGATCAGCCAGAAGGATATTGTGGTCGGTGAAAATGTCCAGCTGGCCGACCAGTTATTTGTGATTGAACAGTTAAAAGACTTATGGCTTGAATTTAATCTGCCAAATCAGTTTCCAGGCCAGTTGCAACCAGGCCAAACGATTGCTTTTAAGAGCAATGGCTCCGAGCAAAGCTATACCGCCGTCATTCAAAGCTTAAGCCCTCAAGCCGATGTGCAAACCGGGCGTCTGGTGGTACGCGCCAAGCTGAATGTCCAAGCTGACGAACTGCGGCCGAATGTCCTGGTGAATGTGCTGATTAGCGAACCATCTGCAAAAACTGCGTTGCGTATTCAAAAATCTGCACTGCAACAGATTGAAGGCGAGGACAGTATTTTCATTGTTGAGTCGCAAGAAAAAGATCAGGTGCATTTAAAGGTCCAGCACGTCGTACTTGGACAAGTTTCCAGTGATGGCGAATGGCTGGAAGTGATTTCGGGTCTGAGTGAAGGGCAAAAGTATATTAGCCAAGGCAGTTTCTTGCTGAAATCTGAACTGGAAAAAGATGAGGCAGGCCATGAACACTAATTCTGATCTGCCCAAAGCAGAAGGACTGTTTGAACGAATCATCCAGTTCTCGATTCAAAATGCCATTTGGGTCATTCTCTTTGCCTGTACCTGGATTGCAGTCGGGATTTACAGCTATCAGAAATTACCAATTGATGCGGTACCTGACATTACCAATACCCAGGTTCAAATCAATACTCAGGCGAATGGGTTTACGGCGCTTGAAGTCGAACAGCGGATTACCTATCCCATTGAAAATGCCATGGCCGGGATTCCTGATCTGGAACTGACCCGTTCCATTTCGCGTTATGGCTTATCGCAGGTTACTGTCGTTTTTAAAGATGGCACCGATATTTATTGGGCCCGTCAGCAGATCAACCAGCGGGTACAGGAAGTCCAGTCTGAACTGCCTGCGCAAATTGCCCCGACCATGTCTCCCGTTTCCACAGGTCTGGGAGAGATTTATCAATGGGTACTTAAAGCCGACCCGAATGCCAGAAAGCCGGATGGAAGTGCATATACGGCGATGGATTTACGCGAGATTCAGGACTGGATTGTGCGTCCTCAATTGCAGCGTGTGCAGGGTGTTGCAGAGGTGAACAGCATAGGCGGCTTTGAAAAAACGTATGTGGTGTCGCCTGATCTGAACCGTATGCAGCAGCTGAAAATCTCATTAGACCAGCTTCAGCAAACATTGCAGGAGAATAATGAAAACCGGGGAGCTGGATTCATTGAGGACAATGGGCAGCAGTTGACGGTACGTGTACCGGGTACACTCAACCAACTCTCTGATATTGAAAATACCATGATCGCCAGCCCAAATGGCGATCCGATTCGGGTCGGAGATATTGCCCAGGTAGCTATTGGACATGATTTAAGAACCGGTGGCGCCACTTATAATGGTGAGGAAACGGTGCTGGGCATTGCCATGATGGCAATGGGAGAAAATAGCCGGACGGTTTCTCAGGCGGTGCATGCCAAGATTCAGGAGGTGCAGAGCAGCCTGCCTAAAGGGATCAGTATTGAAACGGTGTATGACCGTACCACACTGGTTGAAAAAGCCATTCAGACCGTACAGAAAAACCTGCTGGAAGGGGCCATTCTGGTCATCATCATCCTGTTTCTGTTCTTGGGAAATATTCGAGCAGCTTTAATTACCGCCTGCGTTATTCCATTGTCGATGCTGTTTACCTTAACCGGGATGGCACAAAAAAATATCAGTGCCAACCTGATGAGTCTGGGCGCTCTTGATTTTGGCATCATTGTCGATGGAGCCGTGGTAATTGTTGAAAACTGTATTCGCCGCTTGGCCCATGCCCAGCAACTGCTCAAACGTCCTCTTAGTCAAAGTGAACGCTTTAAGGAAGTTTTTCTGGCGGCACGACAGGCACGCCGTCCCCTGATCTTTGGCCAGTTAATCATTTTGGTGGTCTATCTGCCGATTTTTGCTTTAAGTGGTGTAGAAGCAAAACTGTTTCATCCTATGGCTTTAACGGTGGTATTGGCGCTGGTGGCTGCCATCATCCTGTCCATTACTTTTGTACCTGCGGCAGTGGCGCTATGGGTAAAGGGAGATATTCAGGAAACAGAAAGCCGCTGGATGATCTGGCTCAAGACCCGCTATCAAAACGTGCTGGATGGTGCTTATCACTATAAGGCCGTGGTGTTGACCTTTGCGATTTGCCTGTTGGTACTGACGGGTTTGCTTGCCACTAAAATTGGCAGCGAGTTTGCACCACAATTAAGCGAAGGGGATTTTGCCGTACAGCAGTTACGCTCACCTAGTACGGGGCTGGAAGAATCCTTGCGCATGCAGGAAAATACCGAAAAACTGTTACTGAAAAATTTTCCGGAAATTAAAACGGTATTTGCCCGTACCGGTACAGCTGAGGTGGCTACCGATGTGATGCCACCGAATATTTCCGATGGCTATATCATGTTGAAACCGCATGAAGAATGGCCTAATCCGAAAGAGACCATTGATGAGCTGAGAACTCGAATGGTCGCTTATCTTGCCACACTACCGGGAAATAACAGCGAGTTTTCTCAGCCGATTGAACTGCGTTTTAATGAGCTGATTTCCGGAGTGCGTAGTGATGTCGGAGTGAAGGTTTTTGGTGATGATATGCAGCTGCTCAATAGCGAAGCTGAAAAAATCGCCAAAATTATTCAGCAGATTGCAGGCAGTAGCGCAGTGCAAGTGGAGCAAACCTCAGGTCTGCCTTTACTCAATATTGAAATTGATAAAGCTCTGGCTGCCCAATATGGACTCAGTGTCAGATCTATTCAGGATGTGGTGGCTGCCAGTATTGGCGGGCGCAGTGTCGGAGAGATTCTGGAAGGAGACCGCCGTTTTGATTTTGTCATCCGCCTGAGTGATCAGGAGCGTAATGTCGCAGCTGTTGCGCAATTGCCCTTACAACTTGCCAATGGGGGCAGTATTGTGCTCTCTGATATTGCACAGGTTTCGACCATTGAAGGCATTAATCAGGTCAGTCGGGAAAATGGTAAACGTCGAATTGTGGTCACAACAAATGTTGAAGGCCGTGATTTAGGTTCTTTTGTCTCTGAGCTGCAAGCCCGGCTCAAAGAATACAATTTGCCCAGCGGTTACTGGATTGAATATGGTGGACAGTTTGAAAATCTGGCTTCAGCCAAGGCCCGAATGCAAATCGTAATTCCATTGGCCTTAATTACGATTTTTATTTTACTTATGGCCGTCTTTCACAACGTCAGGGAAAGTCTGCTGGTGTTTACCGGTGTTCCATTTGCTCTGACAGGCGGCGTACTGTTTTTATGGCTGCGCGATATTCCCCTTTCAATGTCAGCAGGAATTGGCTTTATTGCCCTCTCTGGGGTTGCAGTGTTGAATGGGCTGGTCATGTTGACCTTTATCAAGGAATTAAGAGATCAATATTCCTTGCATGAAGCGGTATGGCAGGGGGCAATCTTAAGGCTCAGACCAGTACTGATGACTGCCTGTGTTGCCTCACTGGGTTTTGTGCCGATGGCACTGGCTACCGGTACAGGGGCCGAAGTACAAAGACCGCTAGCGACAGTGGTGATTGGCGGAATTATTTCCTCTACTTTACTGACATTGGTGTTGTTACCGGTACTGTATCGCTGGATGAATCATTCCAGACAAAATCGTGATGCCTGATGACCAGTCTATGAAAAAATGAAATCACCATACTCAGGATGATTCTAGAATTGTCCTGAGTCTTCTATTTTACTGTGTGCTGCCCTAAGCAGAATGGCTGTTCATGTCCTGTACCTCGTTAGGCAATATATCTATTTAGCGATGTCTGGATATTTCACTTCACATGAATAACTTGTTTTATAAAAAGATCAGGCTTCGATTGAGGTTTTCTGTGGCGAATCAGTATGGTCCTTGGGTAAATTTCAGCGCATATTTAATATGGATGTAGGGATAACCCTGAATAGGGATTAGTGTGATCATGCGATAGCTGCTGTTTAAAACCGGAGAGATTTTATTAAAACTATCATCCCATTATTTAAAGTGAGAAAAATTCATTGATTTTATTTTAAGATGATTTAAATTAAACCAGATCGGAAGGGCTCAGTTATTTCCAGAAGGAAATAAGCCATTTTTATATTTTGGGTATTACGCATGCTAGAACTACGACATTTAAAAACACTGACCGTTTTACGAGAGCATGGCTCGCTCGTTGCAGCAGCGGGGGACCTGTGCCTAACCCCATCGGCTCTATCGCATCAGTTGCGTGAGCTTGATCAATGGTTTGGCGTCGAAGTGGTTAACCGCCGTAGTCGCCCTGTGAGTTTTTCTAATGTTGGGCAGCGGTTGCTGAAACTGGCTGATGAAATTCTTCCACAAGTGCAAATTGCTCAGAGTGATATTAGCCGTATTGTGCATGGGCAGACCGGAAGAATCATTTTCTCTTCAGAATGTCATAGCTGTTTTGACTGGTTAATGCCTTTATTGAATCAATACCGTATGCAATATCCTGACGTCGATCTGGATTTTGCTTCAGGTTTTGAGGCGAATCCGCATGAATTATTACAGACCGGGGAGTTTGATCTGCTGATTACCGCCGATCCGATTGCACTCAAAGGGATCGAATACTTTCCAATTTTTGAATATGAATCCCGGCTGGTGCTCTCCAATACGCATCCCTTGGTACGCGCCAAAGAGATTACGGTACAAGAGCTGGCTGAAGAAACTCTGGTGACTTATCCTGTCGATAAGCACCGTCTGGACATCATGTCGCGTCTTTTTATTCCTGCCAATATTTTACCCAAGCAGATCCGTACCACGGATTTGACCCAAATGCTTATTCAGCTGGTGGCCAGCGGCCGGGGTATTGCAGCGTTGCCAGATTGGGTGGTCAATGAATACGAGCAGAAGGGCTGGGTAACTTCACGTCGTTTGGATTGTGTAGCACCTGCAGGTTTGCGTCGTACTTTATATGCGGGTTATCGCAGCGAGGAAAAAGAAAAAGATTATTTTGAAGGCTTCTTAAAGCAGCTCGAACGCTTTTCGAAAAAGAGAGTAACCTACTACTAAGTATCCTATGATCGTCAGCATTGTATTGTTCAAGGCTGATGATCATATTATAAATATTTGGATATAAATAAATCTTCCATTTATGAAGCAGAAAAGACCAAACATATAAAATCAGAAACATACACAATTGCGTCCCTCATTTTTAGCTTTATATAAATTGTTATCAGCTATTTTAAAAACTTCCTGAATATTATTAGAACTAAGTGGCCAGGACGCAATCCCCATAGAAATCGTTATATTGCCGATATTGTCAATTTTATGCGCTTCGACTTCTTTACGGAAGCGCTCGGCACTTTCATAAACCTGTTGCGGATTACTGTTTGGTATAATAATGATAAATTCTTCACCGCCATATCGACAGCACAGATCATCTTTCCGAAATTTTTGTTGCATCAGACAGGCAACCTGCTTTAAAACAATATCTCCCTGATCATGACCATAGGTATCATTCACTTTTTTAAAATGATCGACATCAATCAGAAGTATCGAGAAAGGGGTAGCGGTATTTATTTTTTGGGTAATGAAGTCATTCATTCCACGGCGGTTCATCAGCCCGGTTAAAGGATCGGTATTAATATGATTATCCATCTGGGTAATTTGCTGGGAAAATTTTCGCATACTGGACAAGAGGGAAAATTTAAATTTGGTGACCTCATAATACCAAGGCTTGATCTCTTTAATTTTGGAGCTTATTTCAGGCTGATTTAATAAACCTGCCATATTGGCCAGTTGATTTAAAGGTGAGGCAATATAATTCGATAATTTCCAGACGATATAAAATATGAGCACATAGAAGAAAAAGAAGGCCGCTGCCAGTTTATAAAGTATCGAATTTGCCTGTTTGAGCAATTCATGAGTAGGCTGTTGCGATACCACAATCCAGTCTGTAACCGGAATATGGGAAAAGCCAGCCAGATTATCTATGCCTTGACTATTGATTAAACGGATCTGACCATTTTTATGGGTATGCATATAGTCTATGCCGGTATTACCTGTTGCCGTCTGCCCGATTCTATTCGCATCAGGATGAAAAATAATTTCATTTTTATGGTTAATCACATAAATATAACTATTTTTATAATTATGATTCGTTGTTAAAACTTTATTAATAATATTCTTCTCTCTGAGATAAATGGCTGAACCAATAAAACCCTTATAAGCATTTGAGCCATCAAAAATAGGCTGAGAAATAAATACAATCATATTATTTTTAACAGAATAATAAGGCGAGGAAATATAGGCTGATTTTTTATTTAGGGAATTTAACACCCCAGGAGTATTCTGTATTTGATTTTTATCAATATTAAGTACATTTGGGGAATAGTTAATTAGCCTTCCCTGAGGATCACTAATGACCACGCTATTATAGTGATCAGACTGATATTTTAACCGGTTGGTTTCACTCTCTCTCAGTTCATGGCTAGCGAAGTTTTGACTTAAAACTTTAGAACTGTATTCAAGCTCAAGCAGCATGTTTTTAAAGTAGTTATTGGTATTTAAAGATACTTTATTGGCATAATTCGAGTTTAAGGCCAGTGAGTTGCTGATCAGCTGGTTTGTGACAATCTGATAGCTGATAATTAGAGAAATAATAAAAAGTGTAGAGACACTAAAAATCGCTAATAAAAGTATTAACTTTCTTAAATTCAGATCGAGGCGCTTTCTAAATTTATAAATTAGCATGAAAAAAGAATTATATTTAAGTGTAATGATACGTATTGTATTGTATTTTTCTTGCAAGTTTAAAGAAAAACAACAATAAAATTTCTATCTAGCAAAAGGCGGATTATTTAAGGTGACGAGTTTTCATCACCTTGAGGTTTTTTTATAGTAGCGTCTCCAATTTTCTCCACGTTTTACAAATATTGCAATGGTTTTGATTCTGATTGCTCTACCTGCCTTTATATGAAGTACAGAACTTATGCAAAATAGATGAACAGGCTTAATCCGATATTGTTTGTTTTTTTTAGTGCCCTTTGAACAACTTGTGCTCACACTCCTGAAAATGAGACACCACAGCATTCAACTCCAATGAAAACCTGTAAGGCAGATCAGACCATACAACGAGCAAGCAAAGAAATTAAGCCAAACAGACATTAAATCAAAGGCATATACTGAAATTGTGCGAATGATTGCCTTGGGTCGGCCAGTGACAGCGGATTGTTGCACCAATCGAATTGCTATCGTGATCGACCATCAAACTAACATTAGTGTAACGATGCTTGTGGCTAAGCTGGTTCATCCTTCTACTATTACAACCCTCCTTAAATGATTTTTTAGGATGAAGTGTTATCTTTTAGAATAAGAAATTTTATATAAGCTTACATAAATATTAAAGCTTCTCTATTGAATAACTTTGTTGACTATTTGAGCATAATCTTTTCAACTTTAATAAGGGATGAAAGGCCATGAAAGAAGATGAAAACTCTATAAATGATGAAAATGAAAATATGCCTGTAAATATTCAGCAGGAAGAAAGACCTTTAAATTTCGAGGATGATGAACAGCCTTTAAATTTTGAAGATGAAGAGTTTATTGATGATAAAAAAGAAGATGAGCTCTACAATACGATTACCAAAGATGGATCAAGTGTTGATCCTGCCGATGATGCGAAGCAGCACAGACGGCCTGAAAATGGTGAACCTATCGAAATTGATGAATAAGCAAAAGCCCAATTGTATATTGGGCTTTTTATTGGGTTTAAAAATAGCACAGGACTAAAGAGTCTGTTCTCGACGCGCAAAGCAAGTATCTAAGCTAAAATGATTAGAGGGTTTTTCAGAATAAAGGCTCAATTCAGTCTTTTATGGATAAAAAATGAAAATTTTAAAGCAGTAAAGAATAAGCAAAGAAAATGATAGAAAGAATATCGGTTTTAAAAAAATATTTATTTTCAAATAAATAGCTAGTGTTGTAATCAACTAATCAGTTGATACTTCTGTGTCTGGCATCGCGTGAATAAGAGCCAGAAATAGACTTTAAAATAGACCAGAAATATAATAATCCGTTTTTAAAAATTCACAATTAAAATCTTGTATTGCTGTTTTTGGTGAAGTGTAAAAGGCTATTGTAGCCTTAAAAAAGAGTGTTATATTAACTTCACGGTAGGTCAAAAAACAAACGACGCTACCAATTAGTTGGACGGATCAATGACAGTTAGTTGAGTTTGATGTCTAACATTAAACAATAAATCTAGCACTAGCCATCCAACACAGAGCTCGCAGAAATGCGAGCTTTTTTAATTAGATTTTTTTAATTTTTGTCATACAAGTTAACCTATTTTAAAAGAATGATTCGCTATACTTTTTCCTGTTTAAATAAGTTTACATTGCCAAATTCGCTAACATTTTTAGGCTTAACAGCCAGTTCGAGTGTGTTATAAAAACCTTAGGAAAATAAAAGAGGGAAATAATATGTCAAAGATGATAGATATCAAGGTTAAAGATCAATATAGTAAAATTATTGATGCCAAAGCCTTATTGCGCTCACTTACAGATTATCAAGCTCCTACAGATCTGGTTAAAAAAATTGATCATATTGTGGTAGAGGGCGAGAAGATTTTACCAAGCATTGAGCTATTATTTGAAAGTCAGCAGTCCAGTTGTATTTACCGGGTAGTTGAATAATAAATGGAGTACATATCTCATGTCTCCAATAGTTTGCGTTAGAGCTCTAAGCTTAGCACCTTGGATGAAATAAAAAACTCACTATAAGGGTGAGTTTTTTATTTGGTATAAGAAGGTTTTACAGAAATCAGGTGAGCCAGTATTTAGTTTAAAACCTATAAAATCATATTCCATCCAGCAGTTCAAATTTGCGCTTTGATTTTAATCAATCTTCAATTAAAAAGATTTAAGCTGGACATTAACCTCATATTTTTCAAATTCTTTTAAAATAGTGCTTAGAATATGTTGTGCCGTAGCCTGTTCGGCGCGCAGGAGGAGTTCCTGCTGAAGCGTGCTATCAAAACATTCAATACCCTGTATTAGCCAATGGTGCTTGATCTGGCTTTTCTGGATCAGCACCCGGCGTGGTTGCAAGTGCTCACAGAGCTGCCGTGGCAATACAGAGCTAATAGCGAGTACGATATGTTCTATTTCTTCAGGCGGACTCATAAAAGTGATGACCCAGTGTCCTACTTTACTGAGCTGCATTGGATTGTCGAAGGCATCAAATTCTAGATAATATTGCATATAGCTGATCCAACTGGATGTAAACCTTGGTTATATGCGGGTAAATAACTGTTTTTTCTATCACGCTTAAGTATGGGTTTTGAGCATTTGAATTTGCTCTTAAAATAATTACTAAATAAAATCAAAAATATATATTCTTGTCTCACTTAAATCTGATTGCTTTGAAGGATGAGTTAAGAGATTAAAAGACTAAATGATAGGGGATCCTGTCATAGTCTTAATCAACAGTAGACTGGAGTTTTTGATAACTCAAATTAATCTGCTGCAATTTATAATTTAACTCTTGGGGATGGATTCGACTTTCTTGTAATGTGGTAATCCATCGCATCTGACAGCGTTTTAAATGCTGGATATTCGAAGCATTTAAAATATGTTGAATTTGCTCTTTAGCCATTAAACCACAATGTTTTTGCAAACTATCCATCATCATATATTTCAGATCTTCAAATGAAAGTGCCTGTAGTTCAGGAAGGAGAATTTCAGCGCTTTTATTCAAGTTTTCTAAAGGGGCGATCGGGTCATCAGGAGTCGCCACTTCATTTATCGATAGAAGAGCATGATCATTAGCCACTCGGGAATGAGAAGGACTTAAAGGTCGGTAATGAATCTCGGATTCTGTCAAACCTACTTTTGTTCCGGCTTCTGGAAGAGTTCCGGTCTGATGTTGAGTGACAGCCTGCTTGTCGGCCGGCGTGATTAAGCCCATTTGACAGAGCTGCAGCAATAATTCAGGACGGGCAATATGCAGTCTGGAAGCTTCATTTAAGGAGTCAAAAGCTTGGCTACCGATTAACACTAATAGTTGGCGCTGACGTGCGGTGAGGGGAAGGGACCGATTCTGTAACACATCCATCCCACGTTGAGTCTTATTAAAAAGTAACATCCTTGATCTATCTTCTGCTTAAATAAGCACCAGCATAGAAGGTGAAAATTACAATGATATTAAGGATATATTACGCTTTTGAGGATTAGCTGATGGTTATAAAGTCAGCATAGCTGCATTTTCCAGCGCTTTACGTAAATAAGGATCGAGTTCATCCTGGCGTAATAACCATTGCACATAGTCCGCTGGTAATTCCGCAATCGCTGTACCCCGATGCTTGCCAAAATTAATGCTGCGCGGAATACGGGCATCTTCTGAAGCGGCATACAGTTCTTCCAGACTGTTAATTTTCAGGTGATGCACAATATGCATCAGAATATTTGCGGTAAGAATGATATCCATATCTGCGCGATGCGCTTTACGAATCATCTCACGGGCCCGTTCACTACCTTTGGTAATCATATAAATGAGTGCGGAAATATTGTGGGCTTCTGCCTCTGGCCAGACCCGACGAGCAAGGGCAAGGGTACAAATAGCTTTAATATTGGATGAATCTACACCACATTTTTCCAGAGCACGAATATCGTAATCAATATTATGCCCGATAATATAAGTGGTTTCTGTTGGAAGCTCGAAGCTGCTGTAATGTGGCTGTCCATCCAGATCAGATTGTAAAATATGATGCACAGCCATCGCTGCAAAAGAAATCGGCTCATCACATGAATATAACTGATCAAACAGTCGGCTTTTATCCAGACTGAGTTTATGGTCTACAATCTCTACAGGCGCATAGGCGATTTCAATCGGTTGACCATTCAGGGTGTGGGTTTCAGTATCGAGAATAATGGCCTGCATGTCGGAAATGTTCCTGAAAAGAGAGGAGAGTAAAATCTAACATTATTATTTTGCAACTGACAATCGAATTGCTTTATTTCTGTATTAATTGCAAGCTTTTTAACTTATGACGACTATTTGTATGGTTCTGGAGAGGAGAAACTCTCTATTTTAAAGTTTGCTGATTTCATCATAAATCTAAACTGGCGCGAATTTAATAGAAAAAATAACGCATTCTTTGCTTGATATTGTTTAGATAAGTTGGGAAATTATATGTGGTTTTATTGTTTATTAAAGATAAAACCAGAAAAACTCATTAGAGATGATAATAAATAAGATAAGGATAAGATCGATGAAACGTCAAGTATTGACCTGTGCTCTTCTCACATTAAGTGTAGCCTTAACTGCTTGTAACGATGATAGTGATAATGATCATTTTTACGAGTCCAAACCTGCTATTCCAGTAAATAATATCGATAATCCAGTCGTGGCCACACCTATAGCCTACACTCAGACAGATTTCTCCGGGATCGCTGACGAAAGTGTGATCATGACTTATAAGATGTTAGGAATTAATGGTAAGGAAACACAAGCTACTGCATTAGTTTTTACACCCGCGGGAACACCTCCAGCTACAGGCTGGCCAATTGTGGCATGGGCACATGGAACTACCGGTGTAGCTGATCAGTGTGCGCCGAGTCGCAAAGCGCTGAATGATTATATTAAAGCCATGATTGGCGGGTTTCTCCAAGCTGGCTATATTGTAGTGGCACCTGACTATGAAGGTTTGGGAGAGCCGAGTGGAAAAGAACTTCATCCTTTCTTGAATCTGAAAAGTGAAGCTTATTCTATTACTGATGCGGTGGTGGCTGCACGAAATTATTTAGGTCCACAAGCATCCAGTCAATGGGTTGCTGTAGGGCATTCTCAAGGTGGCCAGGCAGCTTTAGGTGCTGCGCAATATGCAGCTCGTGCTTCTAAGATGACCTATAAAGGTACGGTAGCTTTAGCACCGGCTTCAAATTTCAATCTGATTTTGACAGGAGGTGAACAACAGGCAGGACAAGAAACAAATCTGGATAAAAAAATTGGAACTTTAGCGTCTTTAGATACCTTTACTGCACTGATTACTGCCGGTTTGCGTAACCCGAACCCGAATCTGCAATATAGCCAGATTTTTAAAACGCCAACCGATGAAATTGCGAAAAATGCAGAAACTGATTGCTATGATGTATTAGGTCAGAAGTTTGGTAGAGCAATGTATGCTTATGCACAATCAAATAATAACTCAGTAAATAATTATCCTCGTACTCAAACTAACTTTATGGGTATTCCAGTCGTAAAGAACTTTTTGGAAAAAGATTCTCAGCCTTTACTTGTTAAAGTTTCTACGCCAGTGATTATTTATCAGGGTTCAGCAGATAGTACCGTTCCTAAAGCAGCAACAGATGTTTTAGTTGCATTTGCCAAGCAGAAACAAACTTCAGTACGTTATATTACGGATGAGTCAAATGCGACTAAATGGGATCATAGTAGTGTCTATGCACTGAATATTCCTAGTATTATTTCAGATGTGAAATCTCTAATGCCAATTCAATAACTTATTTTTATCTGAATGGCTCATGTTTTTTAGGTATGAGCCATTTTTATTGCAAACTGCATAAAGTTCATGATCGAAAATCTCAAACTTCATGCTACAATACGCGCCAATCTTAGCACGGCTTAAAAGCCCTAAATTAATAGGACCTCGCTAATGTTTGCCAATATCTCTATTGCTGACTTTGATCCAGAATTAGCTCAAGCAATTTCGCAAGAAGATGCTCGTCAAGAAGCTCATATTGAGCTAATCGCTTCAGAAAACTACTGCTCACCAGCAGTTATGGAAGCACAAGGTTCAAAACTGACTAACAAATATGCGGAAGGCTACCCAGGCAAACGCTACTATGGCGGTTGCGAATATGTAGACGTAATTGAACAATTGGCCATTGACCGTGCTAAAGAACTCTTTGGTGCTGATTATGCTAACGTACAGCCACATGCCGGCTCACAAGCCAACTCTGCGGTTTACCTTGCACTGCTTAACCCGGGCGACACCGTTCTGGGTATGAGCTTGGCTCACGGTGGTCACTTGACTCATGGTGCAAAAGTTAGCTTCTCTGGTAAAACATATAACGCGATTCAATACGGTTTAAACCCGGAAACTGGCGAAATCGATTACGAAGAAGTTGAACGTTTGGCGGTAGAACACAAACCACGCATGATCGTGGCGGGTTTCTCTGCATATAGCCAAATCGTGGACTGGCAGCGTTTCCGTGAAATCGCGGATAAAGTTGGCGCTTACCTGTTTGTCGACATGGCGCATGTTGCAGGTCTGGTTGCGGCGGGTGTTTACCCAAGCCCGGTACAAATTGCTGACGTAACTACGACGACTACGCATAAAACACTTCGTGGCCCGCGCTCAGGTTTAATCCTTGCAAAAGCCAATGAAGAAATCGAGAAAAAACTACAATCTGCGGTATTCCCGGGCAACCAAGGTGGTCCTTTAGTTCACGCGATAGCGGCTAAAGCGATTTGCTTTAAAGAAGCAATGGCACCTGAATACAAGGAATATCAACAACAGGTTGTGGTAAATGCTAAAGCAATGGCTGAAGTATTAATCGCACGTGGTTATGATGTAGTATCTGGTGGTACTGAAAATCACCTTTTCTTGTTATCTTTAATCAAACAAGACATCACCGGTAAAGATGCTGATGCCTGGTTAGGTGCGGCTCACATTACTGTGAACAAAAACTCTGTACCAAACGATCCACGTTCTCCATTCGTAACTTCAGGTATCCGTATTGGTACACCTGCAGTAACCACTCGTGGTTTCGGTGAAGCAGAAGTTCGTGACCTGGCTGGCTGGATTGCAGATATCCTGGACAGCAAAGGTGACGAGGCTGTGATTAATACAGTGAAAGAAAAAGTTGCAGCTGTTTGCGCGAAATTCCCTGTGTACGCAAAATAAGTCTGACTTGAGAAAAGCCCCCCTTCTCAAGGGGGCTTTTTTTATTAGGGAAATTTTTTTATTTCCTGTATCTTTTAAACGTGATTGGACTTTCCTTTTTCTGAAGAATTCAACCTGCTACTAGGGAAGTGGCTGCAAGCTTTTAATCCGGTGATTTAAAAAATGCTCGAGACGACATAATTATGCTTGTTATGTGGTCCTGAACTTGATAGATATATTTCAAATCACTATTAAAAAAATCGTTGAATATATTTTTTTCAATTTTATAGATTCTTCACTTATTTGTTTAACAAGGTAATTAAGATGGATAAACCAGTGATTATAATATCTGAACAGGATCTGCATCGTCTGGAAACGATGCTGGATAATCAGATGAAGCTTAGCGAGACCATGATGTCGCTGGAAGATGAACTGGCACGTGCAGAAGTCATGAAGCCGGATGAGATTCCAAGCAATATCGTTACGATGCATGCTCGCGTATTATTGACGATTGCACCATCTACCGAGTCTGTAGAAATTACCTTGGTTTACCCGCACGAGTTTAAAGGTGAAAAAGGTCAGCTTAATGTGGTCGCACCTGTAGGAACTGCGATTTTAGGTTTGGCTGAAGGGCAGACCATTGAATGGCCACAGCCCGACGGTCATATGATGAAAGTGAAAATTGAAAAAGTGCTGTATCAGCCAGAACGCGAAGGCGATTTTTTATAATTCTGGATGGGTTGCAGAAAGAGCCATAGTGATATGGCTTTTTTATAACTGTTTTATTTTTTAAGGAGAAAAGCCTTGGTTTTGATGCAGTTAAAACATATTTTTTACTTTGCTGACGATAAGTAGACGCGCTGTGCCAGCTTGATAAGACCATAATAAAATAAAGATAAAACATGAATTTAGTTAAAGCGCTGTAACGAATTTCTGGATAAATAAACACAATTCTGCTTCTTTCTTTGTTACATTCAATATATCCCCCTATACCCATTGTTAAGAAAGGATAGACCTACGCTCATGTCTAGATTTGAAGCTTTACCAGCCTTGACTGACATGCCGATTGATCCTGCTCAGGTGCTGAAGATCAAGCGTAATGAACTTGTACCTCTTCTGAATGATCAGTATAAATTGAATCATTATGCGGAGCCGCTTATCCAGGCTCAATCTGTTTTATTAAATGGTGTTGATCCTCATTTAACCCGGCAACTGAGCCAAACCATTGAGCAGTTGATTCAGATGCTTTCTGAGTCAAAAAAATATCTGAAAAAGCGTAAATTTAATGCCCTGCAAAAATGGTTGGGGGTGGATCTGGATTATGGTTCCAGTCAGATTGAATATTATAAAAAACTGGATGCCTTGCTGGATCAAGCCGCTCATTTGAGTACCAAGCTACAGGTCGAGATTCAGAAATCTCAGGCGCGTTTTCAGCAGTTGCTGGGTTTGCGTGAACAGATGGCCAGACATATTCTGGCAGCAGAAGAGTTTTTGTCAGAATATCCGCAGTTTGTGCAGAACCAGCATCCTCTGGATAATTTTTCAGAACGGCTTTCTAAAAAAGTGCATACTTTGCGTACGCTGCAAAGTAGTAATGATATTGCCATTACCCAGATGCAGCTTTCCCAGCAGCTGTCTTATACTTTGCTAGACCGGTTTAAGGAAGCACAGCAAGTGCTGATCCCGGCTTGGCAATATCATGTCAAACAAAGCCAGATGAAACACTCGACAAGCGATCTGGAAAAACTTGATAATAGCCGCAACCGGCTGATTAAAACGTTAAAAAAATCACTCGAGAAGCCCTCGGATACATAACAATATAAGGTGAACCATGACCAAATCTGATGTAGTAAATTTACCTGCCGAAAGCTCTACTGAACTGGCCGAAGAAAAATTTCAGCAAATGAATCTTAGAGAGCTCGGCTTGCAGCCTGCAGACTTTCAGGAAGTTTTGGCAGTACGTAAAGAGCTGCAGCAAATGAGTCATAACACTGTGGCTGAATATGGCAAGAATATTGCCAGTAAAACCTCGAGCTATACCGATGAGCTGCTGAATCTGGTGCAAAATAAAGACCTGGATGCGACTGGCCAAAAGCTGAATCAGGTCGTACAAGTGGCGCAGCAGCTCAATACCAGCAGCATTTTAAATAAAAGAAAAAGTTCAGGTTTTCTGGGCAATATCATTAGCAAATTTAAAGGGGTGAAAGGTAATTTTGATACCCATTTCAATACTACCAAAGAACAGATTGATGTTTTGGTCAAGGAAATCGAAACGTCTCAGTCTGGCCTGAAAGCACGCGTCGATACGCTGGATAAAATGTTTGATGGCGTGCAGGATGAATATAAACAGCTGGGGATTCATATTGCAGCCGGGCGTTTACGTGAACAGGAGTTGCAGCAGGAAATCGCGCAACTGACTGCATTAGAACAGGATCAGAATACCACCCAGAAGATTTATGACCTGAATCATTTGGCCAATAATCTGGAAAAACGCATCAGTGATTTACAGGTCCTGCAACAGTCTGCCATGCAAACCTTGCCGATGATCCGGATTATCCAGTCCAACAACCTGATGCTGGTAGATAAATTTTACGCCATTAAAAATATTACCTTGCCAGCCTGGAAAAACCAGATCAGTCTGGCCATCTCCTTGAATGAGCAAAAGAACAGTGTGCAGCTGGCCAATACCATTGATGATGCGACCAATGAACTGTTACGCCGTAATGCTGACCTGTTGCATCAGAACTCAGTGGATACCGCAAAAGCCAATCAGCGCTCGGTGATTGATATTGAAACGCTTGAACATGTGCAAAATACCCTCATTAAAACTGTGAATGATGTGATTCAGATTCAACAGGAAGGTGTACAGAAACGCAACGAAGCTACGCTGCGTTTAAAGGCGTTACAGGATAATCTGAATCAATTGGTGATTGAATCAAGTAGCAGCGGATCAAAGTATGACTAAAACAGATGTGAGGCTTTGATCTATGAAGGAGTAGAGCTTGCCTCCCGTAGAAGACTATGTGCTAAAACCTCGTGACATCCAGCAAGGGGTAGTGGCTTTAAAAAAGCGTCAACGTAATTTGATGCTGTTAGGGCTAACCAGCTCGACTATATTTATCGCCTCAGTGGTTGGCCTGTTCTTTCAGCAAGAACTGGTTTATGGCTTTTTTGGTCTGACTACCCAGATTCAGCAATTGCATTTACCGGTCAGTGTAGATGCCAATTTAGCAAGTATTGGCGATAGCCCGGATTATTTTTTTAGTCTGCTGAGCTGGTTTGGCTGGCTGATTCTCAAAACTTTTGCTTCCTTTATTGGCGCATTTTTTGTGATCGGTTTGCTCAAAAAGTTCCGTTTCTTTTTTGTGCGTTTCCAGTCCTTTGTGCTGAAGTTTGTGGGCTGGCTGATTGCTTTTATTCTGATCTGGTCAGGTCTGAGTTATTGGCAGCATGACCTGAAAAGTGATCGTGCTGATGCCTATAAGCAGGTGGTCTATTACGATAGCAATCTTAAGGACAGTGAAATTGCACGTTATCTTACAGATGCCGATATTGCAGGCCCAGTAAAATCTTATTTACTTGCCCAAACTGCACTATTGCATAAACCCGTAGATTTGTCGGCGGCCAAACCCTATGTGTTGAATCTGGTTGAGGCAGAAAAGCAGGATGCCAAATTTGAGCAATATGGTTTTAAACCCGAGCAAATCTGGACCATGCAACAGCAGGTTTATGGTAAAAGTCTGACACCGCTGGCAAAGAGTGTGTCTACTCAGGTACAGCAGGCCGAGCAGCTGAGTCAATTTGCTCATATCGTTATTATTGCGGTTGCGATTTTATCCGCCCTATTGAGCCTGATTTTATTTTTCTTGGCCCATCTCATCAAAAACCGTTCCTTAAAGATTGAACAGCGAATGTTCTAAATAAAAAATGCGTCGTATCAGGCGCATTTTTGTCTTTTTATTGGGAATAAATCATGCGAAACCTAGAACTTCCATACTCAACTGAAAAAAACGTATCCTGATATTTTGATCTAAAAAAACGATCATTAATATAAAAACAAACTGTTTCCTCTATTTTGTTATTTGACTTAAAATAGCGTCATTAAATAAAGATTTACTCCCTTGGAGATGTTAGCAATGTTGGATCAAAATACTTCCGCCCAACTCAAAACCTTACTTGAACGCCTTGAAGCGCCTATTGAGCTGGTAGCCACTTTAGATCAATCGGATAAATCTGCCAAAATCAAAGAACTGGTGGAAGAAGTTGCTGCTCTGTCTGATCGAGTGACTGCCCGTTTTGATGGTCAGAACAAGCGGGTACCCAGCTTTGGAATTGCCAAAGCCGGTGAACAGCCACGGGTGTTCTTTGCAGGTTTGCCAATGGGCCATGAGTTCACTTCCCTGATTCTGGCATTGTTACAAACGTCGGGTTATGCCCCGAAAGTCTCTGATGAGGTGCTGGCTAATATTAAAAGCCTGAATATTCAGTCTGACTTCGATGTCTTTGTCTCTTTAAGCTGCCATAACTGTCCGGATGTGGTGCAGGCACTCAACCTGATTGCCATCTATAACCCGG